>NZ_PINZ01000031.1:0-38356 GCF_002810305.1 Halomonas sp. 141 | reverse complement strand
ACGTGAATGCGGCCCGGAATATCCTCAGCCTCGGGGCAGGACGTTGCCCTCAAGAAGTTGGAATCCCCGTCCTTTAGGGCGGGGAGGGCGTCAAGGCCTATACTCCTTGTTTGACGCAGCTGTAATCAACAGCACTATACTCTAAAAGAAGGTGACGGCATGAAAGGTGATCCGAAGGTCATTCAGCATCTCAACATCGCACTCGGCAACGAACTGGTCGCCATCAACCAGTACTTCCTGCACGCCAAGATGTACAAGGATTGGGGGTTGAAAACCCTGGCCAAGTGGGAGTACGACGAGTCCATCGAAGAGATGCAGCACGCTGACAAGCTGATCGAGCGCATCCTGTTCCTGGAAGGCATCCCCAACCTGCAAGACCTCGGCAAGCTGCACATCGGCGAGAACGTCAAGGAAATGCTGGAAGCCGATCTCAAGATCGAGCACGACGGCCGCAACGACTACATCGAAGCCATCACCTACTGCGAAAGCGTCAAGGATTACGTGACCCGCGACCTGCTGCGCGACCTGCTGGCCGATGAAGAGGGTCACATCGACCACATCGAAACGCAGCTGAAGCTGATCGAGCAGGTCGGTATTCAGAACTACCTGCAAAAGCACATGGCGTTGGCGACCGACGAAGAGTAACGCGTCAAGCCGGGCATGCACTGCATCGCCCCGCCAACCAAAACGGGCAGCCCCAAGGGGCTGCCCGTTTTTTATGGGTTTCGGAATGGATGGCGGGTCACTGGCCCTGAGGCGCCAGTTGGCCAGTTGGGTTTGCAGGGGCCTCGAGAACGGGTTCATCGACGCTGAAGGTCGTCCGGCTCAGGCGACGTACCCGCTTCATGAACAGCGCGATGCACACCAGCGTACCGCACGCGGCAACCACGTAGCTGACCTGCAGCGGCAGGTTGAAGCCAATGGGGGCGTAGGCGAGGTAGGTGAACGTTGCCATGGTCATGAAGACCGCCGGGATGGAGGTGATCAGGTAGGGCTTGCGTGAGAGTACCAGGTACATCGTCGCAGTCCACAGGGCGATGACGGCGGTGGTCTGGTTGGCCCAGGAGAAGTAGCGCCACAGCAGCGTGAAGTCCATGTGGGTGAGCGCATAAGAGGCCACGAACAGCGGCAGCGCGATCATGATGCGCTTGGCGATCGGTTTCTGGCCCACTTTCAGATAGTCGGCAATGATCATGCGCGCACTGCGGAAAGCGGTGTCGCCGGACGTGATGGGCAGCACGATGACACCCAGTACCGCCAGCGTGCCACCGACGGCGCCCAGCATGGTGGTAGAGACTTCGCTGACCACGGCGGCCGGGCCACCGGACGCCAGCACGTCGGACAGGGTCTGGTCGCCGTAGAACAGGCTCATGGCGGCGGCGGCCCAGATCATGGCAATCACGCCTTCGGCAATCATCATGCCGTAGAAGATCTTGCGGCCATTGGTTTCGTTTTCAGTGGTCCGTGAGATGATCGGTGTCTGGGTGGCATGAAAGCCGGAAAGCGCACCACAGGAAATGGTCAGAAACAGCAGCGGGAAAATGGGCGCATTGTCCGGGTGCATGTTCTGGAAAGAGAGTTCGGGAATGGGCGCCCCAGTGACCACCAGGCCGATGCCGATACCGGCGGCGCTGAACAGCAGCAGCGCTCCAAAGTAGGGGTAGATACGGCCAATCACCTTGTCGATGGGCAGCAGCGTGGCCACCAGGTAATAGGCAAAGATGACCAGGATGATCAGCGTGACCGAGAAAGAGGTCATGTTGGCCAGCAGGGCGGCTGGCGACGTCACGAACACCGTACCCACCAGCAACAGCAGCAAAATGGCAAAACCGTTGACCACGTGCTTCATGGCTTTACCCAGGAACTTGCCTGCCAGTTGGGGCAAGTGCGCGCCGTGGTTACGAATCGAGATCATGCCGGTCAGGTAGTCGTGAACGGCACCGGCGAAAATACAGCCAATGACGATCCAGACGAACGCCACCGGGCCGTACAGCGCCCCCAGGATCGGGCCGAAAATGGGGCCTACACCCGCAATGTTAAGCAACTGAATCAAGGAGTTGCGCGTCGTATTCATCGGCACGTAGTCGATGTTATCGCGCATGCTGAAAGCGGGGGTCTGGCGCTTACGATCAGCGACAAACACGCGCTCGACGAACTTGCCGTAGGTAAAGTAACCCACGATCAGCAGTAGTATCGAGAGAATGAAGGTAATCATCTAAAGCACTCAACAGGTCAGGGGGAGTGCGTGGCCATTGACGGGCCACGCTTATTTAGCCGGAAGGAATGTACAGAGACCTGTCAGGTCATGCCTTACAACTTTAGTGGTTTACGACTTTAGTGGCTGACGATTTTAGTGGAGTGACGAACTGATCACGCCACACGCCATGCGAGCACCGCCGCCGCCCAAGTGAGGTTCGTCATCGTAGGTGTCGCCGCCTTCATGAATGATCAGGCTGCGGCCCAGCACGTCTTCCATGCTCAGGCGCGGTGCCAGCACCGGCAGGTTGGCTTCCCCGTCCTCATTGACGGTCAGCACCGGCAAATCACCCAAGTGGCCATCGCCATAGGGGCCCTGGTGGGTGTCGGTCTCTTCGGGGTCGTAGTGGCCACCAGCCGCTTGCGCTGCGGTCATCTCACCATCTTCGTTTTCAGCCGGGTCGCAGCTGGCATTTTCATGCATGTGAAAGCCGTACACGCCTGGCTCCAGGTCACTCAAGGAGGGCGTGAAGAGCACGCCGTGATCGGTATGCTCGATGGCGATGGTACCAATCGACTCTTCGGTACCTTCAGCGCTCACCTTGTGTATCTCGACGTCCAATGCTTCATTGGCCTGTGCCGCGCCTGCCAACAGCAGGGCCGCAGCGATACCGGTCAGCGGTAATGAATAGCGCATGTGATGGCTCCTTTCCTTGTCCATGGAAGCCCTGGCACAGCGTGGCGTGCCAAGGGGTACCTTATCAAGGTAGTTGGCGAAGGGCTAACCCGCCAACGTCAGGGCCATCTGACGATCACACACTTTCTCGATCAAGGCCGGGTCATGGCTGACCAGCATCACCGCACAGCCCTGTTCCCGGGCCAGCTCGATGAGCAGGCTGAGGGTGTGCTGCTGAGTGACGGGGTCGAGCCTGGACGTGGGTTCGTCGGCGAACAGGAAGCGTGGCTCGAGCAGCAGCACGCGCAGCATCGCGAAGCGCTGCAGTTCACCGCCGGAAATCTCCCCCGGCCGACGGGCCAGCAGGTGGTCGTCGAGCCCCAGGCGCTGCAGCAGCGGTGCTACCCGTGCCGGGTCGAAGCGGTGACGCCGCTGCAGGTCGGCCAGCAGCTGCGCCAGTGTCCAGTGGGGCGAAAAGGCGGCCGGAGGGTCCTGGTAGAGCTTCTGGCGGCCCAGTACGGGAATACTTTGATGGTAGTCGACGCGCCCCTGGTTGGGCCGCGTGACGCCCAGCAGAATATCGCCCAGCGTGCTCTTGCCGCAGCCGGAGGAGCCCACCACGCCGACGATTTCGCCGGGGCGCAGGCTGACCTCCAGCTGGGAGAAGAGCGCTCGACCGCCGCGCGTCATGGCAAGCCCCTGGGCGCTGACCACGGGGGCCTCGGCGTGGCCACGAAACGCGGGGGGATCGGGCCAGCGGCTGGGTTCGGCGGCCAGCAGGCGTTGGGCATACTCGGTATTCGGGTGGTTCAGCAGCACTTCGGCAGGACCGCGTTCAACCACCTGTCCCTTGCGCAGAATGATCACTTCGCCCCCCAGTCGCCGGGCGACTTCGATATCGTGTGTGATGGTCAGCAGGGTGCCGCCACGCTCGGGGGTGCTGGCCAGTAATTCGACCACGTCATCCCGGCGCGGGGCATCCAGCCCTTTGGTGGGCTCATCGGCAATCACCATGGCAGCCCCCGCAGCGCTGGCGGCCGCGAAGGCCACCCGCTGGGCCATGCCGCCGGAGAGCTCCCCCGGCAGTTTATGCAGCGCATGGGCAAGACCCAGGCGGCTCAACTCGGCCTTGGCGGCGGCTTGGGCGTCTGCTGCTGTCTTGCCAGCGACGAAACGATGGGTTTCTGCCACTTGTGGCAGGGCGCGCATGGTGGGGTCCAGCGCGTTCCAGGGCTCCTGGGGCAGCAGCGCCAGAGTGCGGCCCCACAGCGCCTGCCGGCTTTGCGGGGCGTTGGCAGGATAAGTCACACCGGCAATTTCCAGCGAACCTTGCGCCGCCAGACCCGGCGGTAGCGTGCCCATGATGGCCTGGGCAATCAGGCTCTTGCCCGAACCGGCTTCCCCCAGCAGGGTCAGACGCTGGCCAGCGGCCAGACGAAAGCTGATCGGGGCGATGGTGACGCCGTCGCCAGTGATCTCCAGATCACTGACATCCAGCAGTTGAGTGGTGAGCGTCATGGAGGTCATCGTGGGTCCTTCCCTGCCAGCAGGTTCAAGCTCAAGACCACCACGAACAGCACGAGAATCGGCTGTGCCATGGCCCAGGGGGCTTCGTGGTAGTAGGGCAACAGCTCGATCATCATCAAGCCCAGTTCCGCCGTGGGCGGCCGCAGGTCGACGCTGACAAAGCCCAGCGCGGCCATGGCGAGAATCGCGCTGGCGGCACCGAAGGCGGCCAGCGTGAACACCTGGGGCGCCAGCTCAGGCCATAAGTGGCGACGAAACAGCATCACCGGGCCAAAGCCCAGCAGTCGGCTGGCTTCGATCTGTGGTGAGGTGACCAGCGCTTGGGTGCGCGCTCGTACTACCCGGAAATACTCGATCCACAGCACCAGCGAGATCCCCACGTAGAGGGTCCAGAAGTTGCCGGGGGCGATGGCGGCCAGCAGCAGCACCAGCAACAGGCCCGGCAGCGCCAGGCAGGCATCGGACACGCTACCCAGCAGGCGGTCGGTCCAGCCGCCCCGCCAGCCCGCCACGACGCCCAGCAGTACGCCGGGAATGGCGGCGGTGGCTACGCTGAGCAGTGCCATGCCCAATGAGAGCCGAATGGCGGCTGCCATACGCGCCAGCATGCTGCGGCCAAGGTGGTCGGTACCGAAGGGCTCGGCCAGCGAGGGTGCCTGCAGGATGCGGCTGAGCTGCTGGCGGGCGGGGTCGGCGTCGACCAGCCAGGGCACCAGCCAGGCAAAGGCGAGCAGCAGGGCCAGCAGGCCCGCGCCCCACCATTGGCGCGCCGATAGCAGCGTCGTATGGCCATGCAGGGGGCGGGAGGCAGGTAGCCGTGACGAGGTAGTGCCCATCATGCTTGGCGTCTCCTTGGGTCGAGTAGGTGGCAGGCGATATCCACCGCCGTATTCAGCAGCACGAACAGCAGGCCCATGACCAGCGCCGTGCCTTGAATCATCGGCACGTCTCGGGCCACGATGGCGTGTACCAGGGCGTGGCCGATGCCGGGCCAGGCGAACAGGGTTTCGACCACCACGACACCTTCGATCAGGTAGACGAACTGGACGCCCAGATAGGCCACCACGGGCACCGATGCGTTGCGCAGACCGTGGCGCAGGAAGCTGCGCCGTGGCCCAAGGCCCTTGGTGTGAGAAAAGGCGTAATAGGCCGACTGGGAAACCTCGGCCATGGCGTTGCGAGCCACGCGGCTGGAGACCGCCGCCAGGCCCAGCGCCAGCGTCAGGGCCGGTAGCACGGTATGCAGCGGCCCACCGTGGCCTGCCACCGGCAGCCAGCCCAGGGTGACGGCAAACAGCATGATCAGCAGCAGCCCGACGGCAAAGGCGGGCAGCGCGCGCAACACGCTGGCGGCGACTTCGCTGGTGCGATCCAGCAGGCCGCCGGGGCGGCGCCCGGCCGCCAGCCCCAGCGGGGGGCCAATCAGCAGCGAGAGCAACACCGCCACCACGGCCAGGCTCAAGGAGTGGCCCAACTGGTGGGAAAGCTCTTCCAGCACGGGCCGCCCGCTCACCAGCGAGCGGCCCAGATCGAACTGGACGAGATCCCAGAGCCAGCCCAGGTAGGCGCCCAGGCCCGACTGGTCCAGCGCCAGCTCGGCCCGCACGGCCTCGGCGGCGGCGCCATCCACCATGTCATGCCCATAGCGACCGGCGGCAATGCGGTAGGCCATATCGCCTGGCAGGGTGCGGGTAATGATGAACGTCAGCGTGCCCACCAGCCAGGCCACCAGCCCTGCCTGCAACAGCCGCGACCACAGTAGTCGGCCCAATCCATGGTTCCAGCGTGATATCACTCTGCCCACCCCATTTGGTCGATGCGGTAACTGCGCTCCAGCGGATCGATGGAGAACCCTTCCAGGGCGCTGTTGACCGCTGCGGTTTGCTGATACCAGGCCACGGGAATCAGCGGCATCTGCTGGTGAAGGCGCTCTGCGACCAGCGGTGCCAGGTCATCGAGGGTCTGCTCGTCGGTGGCTTGACGCAGCGCGTCCAGCCACTGAGCCACCTCTTCGTCACGCCAGTTCATGGTGCCCCAGTCGCCGCCCATCGAGTTGGCGTCACTGCCGATATCGTCCATCAGCGAGCCCAGCGGGTTGGGCACCAGACCGTAGTTGCGGCCTACCAGGCCGACTTCCAGGCTGTTGTCGTGGTGGCCGGAAGGGATCTCGCTGGCGTTACCCACGGCGACTTCCAGCGCGACACCAATATCGCGCCACTGATCCTGCAGGGCAGTGGCCACGACCGGAAGCTCGGGGCGATCCGCATAGGTGCGCAGGGTCAAGGCAAACGGCTGGCCATCGCGCTCCAGCATGCCATCACGCCCTGCTTCCCAGCCCAGTTCGGCCAGCAGCGCCTTGGCGGCCTCGATATCCTGGGCATCCGCAGGGTCAAGCCCCAGGTGCCAGAGGCCAAGGCTATCCGGGAAGAGTTCGGCGGCCGCGGCTTCCGGGGTGCGCAGCAGGCCCGCCGCAATGCCCTGCCGGTCGATGGCCATGCTCAGCGCCTGACGAGCGCGCGCATCTTCCAGCAGCGCATGGCCTGCATTCAGTTTCAGCATGATGGTGCGTGGCAGCGGCTCGGCGTGCAGCGCTAGCCGTGCGTTACGCGCCAGGCGTGCCTGGCTGGCGGGGTCCAGGGTGTACACGATATCGGCGTCACCGCTTTCGGCCATCAGGGCGCGGGTTTCGCCTCGGCTAACGGCCAGGTAGCTGGCGCTGGCAATGTTGGCGGGCTCTCCCCAGTAATCCTCGAACCGCGTGACGGTCATGCGCTGCGGTGGCGAGAGCGCCTCCACCTGATAAGGGCCGCTACCGATCATCGCCACGACGTCGCCATTATCGGCAAACGCCGCATCGGCAAGAATCAGCGCGGTGGAGTGTGCCAACAGGGCCGGCAGGGGCGAGAAGGGGCTTTCCAGCTCGATGACCACGGCACCCTGGTCGGCCCGCATCTGCTGAATCGGGGCGCTGTCGAGTATGCCCGGTTTGGCACGGGCGACTTCCAGGCTGTGGAGCGCTGCCTCGGCGGTCACGGCGCTGCCGTCATGAAAGGTGGCTCCCTCCCGCAGCGTGAAACGCCATGTCAGGCCGTCTTCGGAGACCTCCCAGGCGCTGGCGAGTCCTGGGGCAAGCTGCCCGTTCGAGTCGGTGTCCACCAGGGTCTCGGCCACGCGCATGCGGCCAAATACATAGCCCGAGATGGCCGGGTCTGGCCCCTTGATTTCCCACGGGGCGACGATATCCAGGCGCTGTTCGTTCGCCCATGCAGCAGGCGTTACGGGTAAAGCCAGTAGGAGGGTGACTCCCGCAGCAAAGGCGTGCTTCATAAGAAACTCCTGATGGAATAAAAGAGTTATTTTATAACATATCAGGTTAGGTATGAAAGTCATTCTCGTCTGTGCAACGGATGACATTCACCTCTGTAGCCGCGACAATAGCCCGCCGGGCATATCGCCACCCGGGTCGTCGTTTCATGCCGTTAGTAGGGAATTCCATGCCGCCACTCAACATCCTCTATCAGGATGAGCACCTCGTTGCCGTGCATAAGCCTTCCGGGCTGCTGGTGCACCGCTCCGCCCTGGCGCGGGGGGAAACCGAATTTCTGCTCCAGCGTCTGCGCGACCAGCTGGGCAAGCGGGTATATCCCGTGCATCGGCTGGACCGGCCCACCTCCGGGGTCATGGTGCTGGGGCTCTCGTCGGAAGCGGCGGCGCTGCTGGCCGAAGCGTTCAGCGAACGCCAGGTGGAGAAGCGTTACCTGGCCGTGGTGCGCGGCAAGGCACCTGAGCAGGAGCGGCTGGACTACCCGCTCAGGGAGGAGGACGGCACCCGACCCAAGGCGGAAATGCCCGCCATGCCCGCGATGACCGACATTCGCCGCCTGGACAGCGTCGAGCTACCCGTGCAGGTAGACCGCTACCCGGTGGCGCGTTACTCGCTGGTGGAGGCGCGCCCCCTGACCGGGCGACGGCACCAGATACGCCGCCACTTGTCCCGTCGCGGCTACCCGATCATCGGCGACGCCAAGCACGGCAAGAGTGTCCACAACCGCTTTTTTGCCGAACAGCTGGCAGCGCCACGCCTGCTGCTGGCAGCGACTTACCTGGCCTTCGATCATCCGCTGCTGGATAAGCGCATTCAGCTTGGCTGTGCCGTGGACGACACCATGAAGCACCTGTTCGAGCAGTTTGGCTGGCAGGGGCATTTACCGCTGGATAGCGTGCGAACGCCGCCCATTGCCACGCCTTCTGCCCTGCAAGCACTGTGAGCCTGCCCATGTCATTGAATGAATCCACGACTTCCTCTAGCGATTATGACTTCCGCTTTGGCGGTATTCGGCGCCTTTACGGCCAGCGTGCGGCGCAGGCATTTCGCCGTGCCCATGTGGTGGTGGTCGGGGTTGGCGGCGTGGGTAGCTGGGCGGTCGAGGCGCTCGCCCGCTCGGGCATCGGCAAGCTTACGCTGATCGATCTGGACGACGTGTGTGTCTCCAACGTCAACCGCCAACTCCACGCGCTGGATGGCACGATTGGCCAGCCCAAAGTAGACGTTTTGGCCCAGCGCTGCCGCCTGATTGCTCCCGAGATCGAGATCATCGCGGATACCGCTTTCGTCACGCCCACCAACCTAGCCGAGCGCATTCCTGAGGATGCCGACCATGTGGTGGATGCCATTGATAGCGTGATTGCCAAAGCGGCGCTAATCGCCTGGTGCAAGCGACGCAAGATTCCGATTACCGTCACCGGCGCAGCGGGCGGGCAGACCGATCCCACGCGCATTCAAGTGGCGGACTTGACCCGCACCGAGCACGACCCGCTGCTCTCCAAAGTGCGCTCAAGATTGCGCCGGGATTACGGCTTCTCCCGCAACCCTAAACGGCGTTTCTCGGTGGAGTGCGTCTACTCCGACGAGCAGTTGCTCTACCCCAGTGCCGACGGCGAAGTGTGCCTGCAAAAGCCCGGCAGCAACGAGGCTACACGGCTGGACTGCGCTTCAGGCTTTGGCGCCGCGACGTTTCTCACCGGCACCTTTGGCTTCGTGGCCGCCTCCAAAGTGCTGGAGCGCCTCGCTAAGAAAGCGAATCAGCCCGCCGCCACTCAAGCCATTCAAGAGGAAAACGAATGATCACTCCCGTTCCCGGTATTTACCGCCACTACAAAGGCAACCTTTACGAAGTGATGGGCACCGCCCAGCACAGCGAAAGCGAAGAGCCGCTAGTGGTCTACCGCGCCCTCTACGGCGACTACGGCCTCTGGGTGCGCCCGCTGGCGATGTTCATGGAGAGCGTGACGAAAGAAGGGAATACCCAGCCGCGCTTTGCATTGGAGAAGGCGTTCTAGCCCTACTGATTGCGCCACTAGAGCGTCTGCTGTTTTGTAGTTGCCATTGCTTATATTCCATAATTGTCTATATTTATAACAATAGTTGACGCGCAGGCGTCTGGCAGACTTGTCCAAGTATCTGGAGATAAGCATGAAGACCTTTGCTCTTTCGCAAAGCACCGGTGCGGGATCCCCCCATGTGGCGGGCTTTTTTGACCCGCGTACCTTTAGCGTTCAATACATCGTCAGCGACCCCGCCACCGGGCAGTGTGCGATTATTGATCCGGTGCTGGATTTCGACGAGAAGTCCGGCGCAACGGCGACTTTCTGCGCGGATGCGTTGCTGAAATATGTAGAGGATCAAGGCCTGACAGTGGCGTGGATTTTGGATACGCACCCCCATGCGGACCACTTTTCCGCAGCCCAGTACCTGAAAGAGAAAACGGGCGCACCAACGGCGATTGGCCAATACGTGACCAAGGTGCAGGCGCTGTGGAAGGAGATTTATCACTGGCCCGATATGGCCGTCGATGGTCGCCAGTGGGACAGGCTATTTGTCGAAGGCGATACGTTTACCATCGGTGAACTCAGCGCCCGCGTGCTTCACTCGCCTGGCCATACGCTGGCCTCTATTACCTATGTAATTGGTGACACCGCCTTTGTGCATGACACCCTGTTCCAGCCTGATTTTGGCACCGCGCGTGCCGATTTCCCCGGTGGCAGTGCCCAATCGCTGTGGCACTCCATTCAGCAGATTCTTGCGCTGCCGGGCGATACGCGGCTGTTTACCGGCCACGACTACATGCCCGATGGCCGTGAGCCAAAGTGGCAGAGCAGCGTCGATGAGCAGCGAGCCAACAACCCACACTTGGTTGGCAAAAGCGAGGAGGAGTACATCGCACTGCGCCACCAGCGGGATAGCGAGCTGCCCATGCCCAAGCTGATTCTGCACGCGCTGCAGGTAAACACCCGCGGCGGCCGCTTGCCGGAGCCAGAAGCCAATGGCAAGCGCTATCTAAAAATCCCGCTGGATGCTCTGGAAGGTGCGGCCTGGGATTGATGTTATCCAAACTCAACAGGAGGTGTAGGCATGCAAACGAAGCCATTAGAGCCAGGCGTCGAGATCACCTCAGCGCTGGCGGTGGATGAGTTGGAAAAAGTCAAAGCGCGTGGTTTTCACGCGGTGGTGTGTCATCGCATCGAGGGTGAAAGCGAGGACTTTCCCGACGAAGCTGGCTTCCGCGAAAAGGCCAGGCAGCTTGGTCTTGCCTGGGTGCATATTCCCGTGAAGCCAGGCGAATACCGTGAGGCTGACATTCGCGCCTTCGCTGAAGCCCTCCAACAGCTGCCACGCCCTCTCTTGGCGTTTTGCCGCACCGGCAAGCGGGCCACGCATCTGTGGGCCCACGCGAAGCGTCAGCACGAGCAGTGCGATTTGGCAGTACTGTTTGCGGCGGCTCATGCGGCGGGGATCGATCTGGAAGATCAGCGCCATACGCTACATGCGATTGCCCAGTAACAGGCGAAGATGAGTGTGCTGTCGGCGTGAAGAACCCGTCTCAACGCATAGCCGTGATGAGAGTGCATCATGATCATTGACCGGTGGATACCGTTAATCGGCTGGCTGCGAACCTACCATCGGGGCGTGCTCACGCGGGATCTACTCGCTGCGGTGATCGTCACGCTGATGCTGGTGCCGCAAGCGCTGGCCTACGCCATGCTGGCAGGGCTGCCACCGGAAATGGGGCTTTATGCCAGCATGCTGCCGCTGGTGCTGTACGCCATCTTTGGCACCAGCGCGAGTTTGGCGGTAGGGCCGGTGGCGGTGGCAGCACTGATGACGGCCTCGGCGCTGAGCAGCTTTGCTGCGCCGGGCAGCCCGGAATATATCGGTGCTGCGCTGGTGCTGGCGGCCCTCTCAGGGCTGATCCTTATCGCCATGGGCGTGCTTCGGCTGGGCTTTTTAGTCAACTTTCTCAGCCACCCGGTGATTTCCGGGTTTGTGACCGCCTCGGGGATTTTGATCGCGATCAGCCAGTTGAAGCACATTTTTGGTATCGAGGCGACCGGCCATAACGTGGTGGACCTGCTGCAAGCGCTATTGGGCCAGTGGCAGCAGGTGAATATGATCACGCTGCTGATTGGCGTGGGCGTATGGGCCTATCTATGGGTGTGCCGCAAGCGCTTGAATGGCTGGCTGACCGGGTTAGGAGTGCCGGCCAGTTTGGCTGGGCTAATGGTCAAGGCGGCGCCTATTTCGGCGGTCATCGTGACCACGCTGTTGGCCTGGGGCTTACAACTGGAGCAGCGCGGGGTCGATGTGGTGGGCTTTGTGCCCAGTGGCCTGCCTGCCATTACGCTGCCGAGCCTGGATCAATCGGTTTGGCTCGGGCTGTTGCCGGCGGCGCTGTTGATCAGTTTAGTGGGGTTCGTGGAGTCGGTATCCGTGGCGCAGACCCTGGCCGCCAAGCGCCGTCAGCGTATCGACCCCAACCAGGAGCTGATCGCGCTCGGCATGGCCAATCTTGGTGCTGGCGTCAGCGGCGGCTCACCGGTTTCGGGCGGTTTTTCGCGCTCGGTGGTCAATTTTGAAGCCGGAGCAGCCACGCCGCTGGCGGGGGCTTTTACCGCGTTGGGCATCGTGTTGGCGACGCTGCTGCTGACGGATTTGTTGGCCTTTTTACCCACCGCCACGCTGGCCGCCACGATTATCGTGGCCGTAGGGACGTTGATCGATTTGCCTGCGGTAAAGCGGACCTGGCAATACTCCAGAAGCGATGGTGTGGCGATGGTCGCTACTTTGCTGCTGACCCTGCTGCACAGCGTGGAAGTGGGCATTATCAGCGGAGTGGTACTGTCGCTGGGGTTACATCTTTACCGCACCAGCCAACCTCATAGCGCGGTGGTCGGTCGGGTGCCGGGCACCGAGCATTTCCGTAACGTGAAGCGCCATCAGGTCGAAACCGACGAGCATGTCGCCATGCTGCGCATCGATGAAAGCCTCTATTTTGCCAACGCCCGCTATCTCGAAGATACCGTCATGGAGCTGGCCGCGCGCTCGCCGTCGCTCAAGCACATTGTGCTCACCTGCCAGGCGGTGAATGTCATCGATGCGTCAGCGCTGGAGAGCCTGGAGGCCATCAACGGGCGGCTGAAAGACGCTGGAGCCACACTGCACCTGGCCGAGGTGAAAGGGCCGGTGATGGACCGCCTAAAGCATACGGGGTTTTATCACGAACTGACTGGTCAGGTGTTCTTTACCACCTATGACGCTTGGCAGGCGCTGGCGCATCCGGTCATTGCGACATAAAAGTGTGTTTGCGCTAATCTGTGGGAGGCCAATGCATTGGGCGACTGCCAGAGTAGCCACCCCAGCCTGCTTGTGGGAGGCCAATTTATTGGGCGATTGCCTGGGCAGCCACTGGTGCTGCCATCATCGCGGGCTGAAGCCCCCTCCCACAACAACAAAGTGGCGGGAGTGAGACCAGTGGAGTCAGGGTAGCTTGGGTAGCCACTTCAGCCTGCTTGTGGGTGGCCAATTGATTCACGCCAGTCTGCGTAGAACCTTATGTTTAGGGGCGTTATTCCCAGGCAGGGAAGGGGTCCGGGAGTTGCTTCCACGCTTCCATGCCTTCCAGCAACTCTGCTTCGCTCAGCAGGCACTCATCCAGCGCAGCACGCATGCGGGATTGATCCATGTTCTGGCCAATGAACACCAGCTCCTGGCGCATGTCGCCAAACGGCTCTTGCCATTTCTCCAGGATGAACTGGCGGTATTCCGGGTCTTCCGGCCAGTTGGCTTCCGGGATGGCCTTCCAGAACACCCCGGCGGGGCCGTGATGGGCAATGCCGCCTGCCTGGCTCCACTGGCCCGCGTAGCGGGGGCGAGTGGCCAGCCAGAAAAAGCCTTTGGAGCGCAGCAGGCCCTTGCCGAACCACTCGGCATTCAGCAGGTCGTGAAATTTTTGCGGGTGGAAGGGGCGGCGGGCGTGGTAGGCGAAGCTGCCAATGCCGTACTCTTCGGTTTCCGGCACGTGCTCTCCGCGCATCTCCTTGAGCCAGCCGGGCGCCTGCTGGGCGCGCTCGAAATCGAACTTGCCGGTATCCAGCACCTTGTCCAGCGGGACACCGCCCTGGGTGATGGGCACCAGCTCGGCCTCCGGGTTGAGCGAGCGCAGGATTGCTTTCAATGATGCCAGTTCGGTGTCACTGATCAAGTCCGTCTTGCTGATTAGCAGCACATCGCAAAACTCGATCTGGTCCACCAGCAGGTCGGCGACGTTGCGCTCATCGTCCTCGCCCAGGCTTTCTCCTGCCTCGGCCAGGCTCTGCGCCTCCTGGTACTGAGCCAGGAAGTTGGCGCCATCGACCACGGTGACCAGCGTGTCCAGCCTTGCGACCTGGGAAAGGCTCTGGCCGCTTTCGTCTTCGAAGGTAAAGGTTTCCGCCACGGGCAGCGGCTCGGAGATGCCGGTGGACTCGATGACCAGGTAATCGAACTTGCCCTCGCGAGCCAGTTGGCTCACCTCTACCAGCAGATCCTCGCGTAGCGTGCAGCAGATGCAGCCGTTGCTCATTTCGACCAGCCGCTCTTCCGAACGATTCAGTGCGACGTCACTGTCCAGGGTCGGCTCGCCGGGGCCGCCGCGTACCAGTGCGCCATCGATATTGACCTCGCTCATGTCGTTGACGATCACTGCAACGCGACGACCCTCGCGGTTGGCGAGAATATGATTGAGCACGGTGGTTTTTCCCGCGCCCAGAAAGCCGGAAAGCACGGTCACGGGTAAAGGAGCAAACGCAGACATTGCCAGTACCTCTAAATGGGTTTATGTTATGTGATAATATAACAATTAAATGCCCGTGAAAACGATATCCTCGATACTGGCTGAGGAGGAGGAGAGGTCACCGCTTGTATTGGGTGGGGCAGTAACCGCGCAGAACCTCTGGGGCGCGCAGTGCCGCATGCTTGGTGGTTCTACCCGACACCCGTTGGCGCCACAGGCGAAAAGAGTTCGGTTTGAGCTGGTAACGCATGATGGCGATCACCTCAGGCTCGCCCAGCCCGAACAGTGATGCAATGGCTTCGAAAGGCGTGCGATCCTCCCAGGCCATCTCGATGATGCGAGACTGCTCGTCGAGTGGCAAACGATGAAAGCGTTTTACGGCAGCGTGGGGCATGGCTTGTCCAATGGTAGGAAGTGATATTGTTATTGTACGCTACTGAAGTTTTGTGTTGATACTGTCGGGGTTTTCCTTGGCTGCCAGTAGAGCGCGAAAAAGTCCGTTCATCAAGACTGGCTGGTCATGACGAACCCGAAAACCAGCCTGTGTCAGCAGGGGAGTAGCCTGACGAGTGATGTCGGTCGCGATGAGCGAGGTCAGCATGTTCAGCGCGCGTCGCCCCTTTCCCGCAGGGTGAGTGTCGGGCTGAAACTTGTCCATGACGCACAGCTGCCCGCCGGGCTTCAAAACCCGATAGGCTTCTGCCAGGCCTTGCTCGGGTTGGGGCATGACTGCCAGGATCAAGTGCATGATCACCACATCGAAATGCCCGTCGGCATACTCCAGCGCCGCAGCATCCATGACCTTGCAGAATACGTCGCGCTGGTGGCGGCTGGCCTTGGCATCGGCGCGCTTCAACATGGCGGGCGTTACATCGGTCAGGTGCACTTCCAGCTCGCGGGGGAGAAAGGGAAGATCGAGCCCCGTCCCGGCTCCCACCACCAATACGCGCATGCCCGGCTCCCAATCCACGTGGCTCAGCGCCACCTGGCGCGGTTTGCGCAGAGCTCGTGAGACCAGAATGTCATAGACAGGCGAATACAGACTGTAGCGCAGGCGATTCCAGGCAGTGGTATTCAGCATGAGCGTGACCTTTTGATGCGCATTGAATAGACGAACGTGTTGGCGCGGAAGGCATAGACACCTATAGCATGAATATCGCATGGCTACCAAGCCGTACGATTGAATTTCGGACACGGTTTGGATTTATTTTGTTACCAATGGATACACTTTGCGGTGATTTTACGTGGTGCGGCGGGGGACGATCACTCACCCAAAGAAGCCTGTTGCTGTAAGCGGTGGGCAAGACTTTCGGTAATGTCCAGGATCAGCTGTCGATCTTGTTGCTTTAATGGCGCTAATAAGAGTTTGATTCGTTGCGTCTGGTCATCAATATGTACACTGGCTTCTCCGAGTAATTCTGCGGCTTCACAATTGAATATCTCGGCTAATTCAAGTAAGCGTACAATGTTGGGTATGACCCGGCCTCTCTCGATGCGAGATACTGCTTCGTTGCCTACACCCAACCGCTCGGCAACCTCCTCCTGAGTGAGTTGACAACGTACTCGCTGTTTGGCGATGGCGCGACCAATATTGCCAGCTAGCCGTTCCTGTTCAAGTTTATTCACACTTTCCTCCATATAGCCCTGAATGGTTGGGGAACGGCCTATTGACATGAAGGACTGTTTGGGTTGAATATCATCCTAATAGGTTGAGTTGAGATAAAGCCTGGAGTGTTTTTTTTACGTTCCAGCCAAGGGGTAGCGTTCAGAGGGTTAACTTTTTTTAAATTGTTCATTTAATTTAAATGTGGATGTGAGTGAGGGAGTGTGAAGTGAGTTTCATTAGGTTTTAATGCTCCGTTATAAAGTGTGTTTGAGATGTTTTGATAAGAGTGTTGTTGGGTGTATTAAGCCAAATAAGGCATAGGCAACGATTGAGCCGCATCAGGAATCGAAACAAGGTAGCGAACTCGTTAAGTGGTTCGCTGTTCATACCACCACTGTATGGCTTAGGGATGATCACACAGCGGTCAATAGGGCTTATTAAAAAAGCATCTGGCTTGCCATCGTGGCTGACCTATAGAACCCGAAGGCGCTAAATATCATGGCTTCCACGACGGCTCCAGAAATTTTTCAGCAACTTGCCGCCAGCTTGATGCGTATCAGCCAGGGTGAGTTTTTTGGTCATGTCGCAGAATCCCTGGCCGAACTACTCGATATCGATCATGTCATGATTGTGCGTATCGACCCTGGTAAGAAACGCGCCTTGCCGTTGGCGACATGGTCCATCAGCGGCTTTGTCGATGCGCCGAGTTACGACTTGAAGCACACCCCCTGTGCGAAGGTGTCATCAAATAGCTGTTTTCACATGCCATCGCGGGTAGCGGACCACTTTCCTCATGACCCAAAGCTGGCAGGTTATGAGGCCGAAGGTTATCTTGGCGTGCCCATGTCGGATGCCTCTGGCCAGTGCCGGGGGATTATCGCCATGATGCATTCTGCTCCGCTTGAGCTGCCTGCCTATGCGACAGAGGTGCTGCGTATCGTGGCTTCCCTGTCCGGGTTCGAGCTGGCCCGCCGTCGGATGGGAGAGAGAGCCGATGAGCAGATCGCCAATAAGCAGCGCATTCTACGCCTGCTGAACCGGGTCAACGAAGCGCGCTTTCACGCAACGGACGAGCAGGCGTTGCTCAAGGCAGCCTGCCGAGCCATGGTCGAGGTAGGCGGTTACAGCGCTGCCTGGGTGCATGGCCGCCCGCCTGCTTTTCGCAAACGTGAACTGGGGCCTGTGCAGGCCAGTGCCGATGTGGAGAGTGGCGATCTGGCGTGGCTGAGCCCCAGGCAGCTGATGGTCGAAGGCGCCTGTCACGCTCTGGCGCTCACGGCGCTGGAAACCCAGCAAGCCGTCACCTGGTCCTCTTCTACGGTGATTGACGACACTGCACGGACACCCATGTTGCACGAGCTGGGTGTCAATGTCTTCATGGCGTTGCCGTTGATCTATCGGGGGCAGTCGCTGGGCGTGCTTTGCCTCTCCCGGACGGAAGAAGCATCGATAACCACGCGCGAGCTGCGTTTGCTGAGCGAACTGGCAGATGATGTTGCTTTTGGGGTCGATAACTTTTTGCATCGGCAATCCGAAGCGCGTATTCAACACGCTGTAGCGCAGGTGGCGACAGCCGTCTCGGCCCAGCATGGACAAGCCTTCCTGACACAATTGACGGATCACATGGCCAATGCGCTGGCGGCCGAAGTGGGCTTCATTGCCACGCTCGATGAACGTGACCCCAATCGCGCCAACGTCTTGTCGCTGTTTGTGAACGGTCAGCCGCAGGCACCTTTCAGTTACCATCTAGCCGGGGTGCCGTGTCAGGATGTCCTTGTCGAGCAGGAGTGCGTCGTGCTGGAAGGTGCAGGCATCCGCCTGCCCAGGGAAGCCAACGGGGCATTGGAGTGGGTCAATGCATACGTGGGTAGGCGACTGGACGATATCGAGGGCCGACCGGTCGGTATCATCGGGGTCATGTTCAAGGCTCCTCTGGAGGATGCGCATATCGTGCGTACCGTACTGCAAATCTTTGCGGCGCGTGCGGCCTCGGAGTTGGGGCGGCAAAAAGATGAAGCGCGCATTCGACAGCTGGCATTCTGCGATGCCGATACCCAACTCCCCAATCGGGCAGATTTCATTCAACACCTCGAAGAGCGAGTGATTCGCAAGACGAGTTCGCGCTTTGCATTGCTGCTCCTGGATCTCAACCACTTCAAGGAGATCAATGACACTGCCGGACATGACATCGGAGACCTGGTGTTGAAGGAAGTCGCCCAACGCTTTCGTCAAGCATTGCCTGCCGGCGAGTACCTCGCGAGGCTGGGCGGAGATGAGTTTGTCGTGGTGTGCGACACCGCCAACGACAAAGGTCGTGCCTTGATCACCGCCGAGCGGTTATGCAACAGTTTAGAGACTCCCGTTGTTATAGAGCAGCACTCTTGCGAGCTGTCGGTTAGCGCAGGGATTTCGCTCTATCCGGTACATGGGCAAACAGCGCAGGCACTATTAAAGCATGCGGATATCGCCATGTACCAAGCGAAGCGTCACAAGCTCCCCGCGCGCACCTTCGAACACTGGATGGGCCGCGCCGTGGCCGATCAGCTACGTATTGCCAAGCGTCTGGCAGTGGCGTTGTCCAACCACTCTCTTTACCTGCACTTTCAGCCTCAGGTCGACATGCGTACCGGCCAATTGATGGGTGCCGAAGCGCTGTGTCGCTGGTGGGACGATGAGCTGGGAGAGGTGTCGCCCAGTCAGTTCGTTCCCATTGCGGAAGACAGAGGCATGATCGTGGCGCTAGGCAACTGTGTCATCGAACAGGCGTGCCAGCAGTTGGCTGCCTGGCAGCGTCAAGGATGCCAACTAAGCGGCCAGCTCTCCATCAACATCGCCGCAGACCAGTTCGAGGAGAGCGATCTGACCGATACCTTGCTGAATAGTTGCCGGGCCCACGGCATCGCCCCCGACCAACTGAGTGTCGAAATCACCGAAAGTGGCATCATGACTCACCCCGACGTTGCCATTGCAACCACCGAGGTCTTGAAGAGTCATGGTCTGGGCTTGTCCATCGACGATTTTGGTACGGGCTATTCGTCGTTGGCTTACCTGAAACGGTTTGCCGCTGATCGCATCAAGATCGATATTTCGTTTATCCGGGACATGCTGGTCAGCGACAGTGATCGCACCATCGTGGCCACGATCATTGCCATGGCCGATACATTGGGGCTGCAAACCATCGCCGAGGGTATCGAGTGTCAGGCCCAGGTAGATGCGTTGCTGGAAATGGGCTGTTATCAAGCGCAGGGCTATTTTTACGACGCACCGCTCGATCCGCAGCAATTTGCCGAACGCTGGCTCACGTGATTTGGCCTGCTAAGGGCGAACGCAGCGTATCTGATGGACACTCGCCAAATTGACGCCGATAGTCGTGGGCAAACTGCCCCAAATGGCAAAACCCCCAGTACGTGGCAATCTCGGTGACCGTCTGGGGCGGCTCGGCGGCGCGCAGGGCACGGCGCACATGGTTCAGCCGCGATAGGCGCAAGAACTGAAGTGGGCTGACCCCCAGAATGGAGGTAAAGCTGTATTGCAGCGTGCGTCGGCTGACATGGGTCAGATCGCATAGCGCTTGCATGGTCACGGGGCCTTCGAGATGCGCTTCCACGTAGCGTTTGACGCTGTCTACCACCGCTTTACGATGGGCGTAGCTGGGGGGCAGTTCTTCATTGGGTTGCCAGGTGCCCAATAGCTCCAGCAGGCCCATCATGACGATGTCCTGGTGCAGCCGTTCGGCAACGGGGGCTCCTTGTTCTCCCAATAGCCGCTCCAGAACGAACATCAAGGCGTGCCGTGTCGATGGGTGAACCATGCGTCTTGGTTCCCGCCTCCAGCGTTCATCCAAAGCAATACCCTGCTGCTGAGCGGCAGCGTAGAGTGCAGGCAGTCGCACGACCAGCCCGTAGATATCGAAGTGGCCTGGGGTCACCAGCTCGAAGGCCTGGCCACCCGGGCGGCACATGATCTGGTTGCCTGCCAAGGATTGACCGTTGATGCGTGAGCCTTGGGGGCGAACGGGGATTCCCAGCCACAGCGAATCCTTCCACACCTGGCAATCCTGGCGCAGCGCCTGCTCGGTATGCTCCTTGAAGAGCTGGACGGCGGGCAGCGCGATTTCATCCAGCCGCCCGTAAAAGCGGCCTGGGCTGAGCTGGTCGTACTGCTGCTGCCAGTGCGTCAGGTTCTGGGCGTGTTCGTCGGCATCGCAGGCTTCTCGTGTGCACTTTTGTGGTGCGTTATTCGACAACGTCATCTCCATGACCTGCTCCTGAAGGTGTCGCCATGTGGCTGTTCTGCGATGGATTTTCGGGCAAAGCTTTGTTTTTGTTTGTTTTTCGAGCCTGTCAGGTGGTTTGCCAAAACTCGATACTCCCCGTTAAGTGATAGCGCTATTGTGACAACAAGCAAGTTTTGTTCCGTTTACCAGCACGAAACAGCACCGCCCAATACGAGGCAGGGCAGGAGAGGCCTATGGCGCACTATCACTCGACGGTGGGCAGCCGCCATTATCGATTCAAGGGGCTGGCCGAACTGATGGCCAAAGCCACGCCGCCGCGTTCGGGAGATCGACTGGCCGGCGTCATGGCAGACACTGCCGAAGAGCGGGTGGTGGCCCAGATGGTACTGGCGGAGCTGCCGCTCACGACCTTCTTGAACGAAGCGCTGATTCCCTACGAGCAGGATGAAATCACTCGCCTGATCATCGATGACCACGATGCCCAGGCCTTTGCACCGCTGCAGCATCTCACCGTGGGCGACTTCCGCAACTGGCTGCTCTCTGATCACGCCACCAGCGAGGCCTTGGCCGCTGCCCGCCTTGGCATCACACCGGAAATGGCCGCAGCAGTGAGTAAGCTGATGCGCAACCAGGACCTGATGCTGGTGGCGAAGAAGTGTCAGGTGACCACGGCGTTTCGTAACACCATCGGCCTGCCGGGGCGGCTTTCCACTCGCCTGCAGCCCAATCACCCCACCGATGACGTGACCGGTATCGCGGCCAGCATTCTCGATGGCCTGCTGTATGGCAGTGGCGACGCGGTGATCGGCATCAACCCCGCCACCGATAACGTCGCCCAAAGCATCAAGCTGATGCGCCTGATGGATGAGGTGATTCAGAAATACGAGATTCCTACCCAATCCTGCGTGCTCACTCACGTCACCAATACCTTGGAAGCCATCGAGCAGGGCGCGCCGGTGGACCTGGTGTTTCAATCCATCGGCGGCACCGAAGCCACCAACCGCAGCTTCGGGTTCGATTTGAGCACCCTGGCCGAAGCCGAAGCCGCCGCACAAACGCTGAACAGAGGCAGCGTAGGTCGCAACGTGATGTATTTCGAAACCGGCCAGGGCAGCTCGCTCTCGGCCGACGCCCATCACGGGCTGGACCAGCAAACCTGCGAAGCCCGCGCCTATGCCGTGGCGCGCAAGTTCAACCCGCTGCTGGTCAATACGGTGGTCGGGTTCATCGGCCCTGAATATCTGTACGACGGCAAGGAGATCACCCGCGCGGGACTCGAGGATCACTTCTGCGGCAAGCTGTTGGGCGTGCCGATGGGGTGTGACGTGTGCTACACCAACCACGCCAACGCCGACCAGAACGATATGGATAACCTGCTGACGCTGCTGGGCGTGGCGGGCTGCAATTTCGTGATGGGTATCCCCGGCTCCGACGACATCATGCTCAACTATCAAACCACCTCGTTTCACGACGCGCTCTATGCCCGCCGGGTGCTGGGGCTGAAAGCCGCGCCGGAGTTCGAACAGTGGCTGGCCAGGATGCAGATCTTCCAGGATGTGAGCACCCATCGCCTGAACGACCAGCTTCCCGCCGCCTTTGCCAACAGCCTGTGTCACTTGCCGAAAGGGAGCGACTAAGATGCCGAAGCAACCCTCGCAGGACACCAGGGCGCCCATCGTGATCGAGAACCCCTGGGAGCGCCTGCGCGCTTTTACCGATGCGCGCATCGGGCTGGGGCGTGCCGGGGTGAGCCTGCCCACCCATCAACTGCTTGCATTTCAACTGGCCCATGCCCAAGCCCAGGACGCAGTGCACTGCCCGCTCGCGTGCGAGGCACTGGCCGATGAGCTCACCCGGCAACTGGCGTTGGCCAGCGCGCCGCTGGTGGTACACAGCCGCGCTGAACACCGTGCCATGTACCTGCAGCGCCCCGACTACGGCCGACGGCTCGACGAACCATCCCGGCAGGCACTGCAGCAAGCGGCGGCGAGCGGCCAGCGCTATGACCTGGCGGTGGTGGTGGTGGATGGCCTCTCGGCTTTGGCAGTGCAGCAGAACAGCGCGCCGTTTCTGGCCGCCCTTTACGCCGCACTGCAGCGCGACCACCACGACTGGAAGCTGGCGCCGCTGACCCTCGTCGAGCAGGGGCGCGTGGCCATTGGCGATGAAGTGGGCGCGCTGCTCAATGCCGACGCCGTGCTGGTGATGATTGGTGAGCGCCCCGGCCTCAGCTCACCGGATAGCCTGGGACTCTACATGACCTGGGCCCCCGAAGTGGGCTTGAAGGATGACCGACGCAACTGCATCTCCAACGTGCGCCCCGCTGGGCTGGCCTATGCAGAGGCGGCAAGGCGTCTGTTGCTGCTATTGAGCGAAGCGCGGGAGCGCAAGCTCTCTGGCGTGAAGCTCAAGGACCGCAGCGAAGACAACGTGCTGGAGGGCAGCCACTCGACCCGGAATTTCCTCGTGGCCGATTGAAAAAACAGGCGACGGCTCAATGCGCGAGATGACTTCTCCGCTCGCGCTCTGAACGGCCATTTCCACACAACAAGAACATCGCCAATCACAACGCAAACAACGCAGCACGCCGCTGACACCCATTGCGTTCCACACTGAAAAAGGGCGAGACCATGACACGACCAACGGTTGATCAGACGTATCTGGCGAAGCGCCAGCTGCGTAAGGGTACGGCAGGCTGGATGCTGCTGGCAGGGCTTGGGGTTTCCTACGTTATTTCGGGGGATTTTGCGGGCTGGAACTTTGGTATTGCCGAAGCGGGCTGGGGGGGCTTTGCCATCGCCGCCTGTCTGATGGCCGTGATGTACCTGGCCCTGGTGCTCTCTCTGGCCGAAATGTCCGCAGCGATCCCGGCGGCGGGCGGGGGCTACAGCTTTGCCCGCCAAGCCATGGGGCCGGCGGGAGGCTACTTGACGGGGCTGGCGGTATTGATCGAATACGCGCTGGCGCCTGCAGCCATCGTGATCTTCATCGGTGCGGCGGTCGAGGCCTTGTTGGGTGTCAACGGCCCGCTGGTGTATCTGCTGTTTTATGCGGTGTTCATCGGCATTCACCTCGCCGGGGTGGGCGAAGCGCTGAAGGTGATGATGGTGATCAGCGGCTTGGCGGTCTTCGCGATTCTGGCCACCGCCGTGGCGCTGATCGGTGACTTCGATGCGGCCAACCTGTTCGATATTGCCCCCACCGAGGCGGCGGGGGCGAGTGCCTTCATGCCCTTTGGCTGGTACGGTATCTGGGCGGCACTGCCCTTCGGCATGTGGTTGTTCCTGGCAGTAGAAGGCGTGCCGTTAGCGGCGGAAGAAGCCAAGGACCCCGCCCGCGACATGCCCAAGGGCATCATCGGTGCCATGCTGTTTTTACTGTTCACCGCACTGCTGGTGGTCGTGCTGCTGGCGGGAGCCACCAGCGCCGAGATGATCGGCCAAAGCGGCGTGCCGCTGGTGGATGCCTTGAATGCTGCAGGCAACCCGACGCTGGCGACCCTCGTTAATGTGCTGGGTCTGGCGGGCTTGATTGCCTCGTTCTTCTCGATCATTTATGGCTACAGTCGGCTGGTGTTTGCGCTCTCCCGAGCGGGCTATCTGCCTAAACGGCTATCCCTGACCAGCGAACGTAAAGTGCCTTACCTGGCGCTCATCGTGCCGGGGGTGTTTGGCTTCCTGGCCTCGCTGAGCGGGGAGGGTGACCTGATGCTGGGCATGGCCGTCGTGGGGGCGACCATCTCCTATGCGCTGATGGCGTTCAGCCATATCTGGCTGCGCCTCAAACAGCCCGAGCTGCCGCGCCCCTACAGAACGCCGGGTGGTATCGTCACCTCGTCGGTGGCCCTGGTACTGTCACTGGTGGCCATGACCGGTGTATACGCCTTCGACCCCCGCGCGTTCAACTATACCCTCCTGCTGTTTTTGGCGGGCGCGGCTTACTACTTCCTGTACAGCAAAAACCATCTGGTGGCGAAAACGGCCGAGGAGGAGTTCGCGCTGGTCACTGCGTCGCCAGAAGAGATCGAACCCCCTGCTGCGGGCGTCGCTGCGGCCAGGCTTTAATCAGCGCGGCGAATCACCTAGTCTGAAGCTCGGCAGCCCGCCTCTGGCCTTGGTGCCAAGGCGGGCTCATTGGCCAAGCGACAGAGGGAAACCGTGATGATGCTCGATTTTACCGACCCAGCCCTGGGCGATGCCGAACAGGCGCGCTGGTACGCCGTGGACGATGGTGTGATGGGCGGCGTGTCCCACAGTGGCTTTCGTGTGGAAGAGGGGCATGGCTGCTTTTATGGAGAGGTCTCGCTGGAAAATGGCGGCGGCTTTGCCTCGGTGCGCCGTGAGCCCGGCACGTTTGAGCCAAGCCTGGCCCAGGCCAAGGGCATCACGCTGCGGGTGCGCGGCGATGGCCGTCGCTATCAACTGCGCCTCAAAAGCCACGCGCTGGACGATGCGAGTGCCTACCGCGTGGCGTTCACGCCCAGCGCCCAGCAGTGGGAAACGCTGCATTTCAGCTGGGCGCAGTTCGACGCCGTGCGCCGGGGGACGCTGCTGTCCAACGCGCCGCCGCTCGAGCCCGGCACCGTTCACCAGCTGGGCTTTCTGATTGCCGATCGCACCGCCGGACCGTTTCAGCTGGAAATTGCCTTTATCGCGACGTATTCACAGGGCTGATGTACACAGGACGGCTCTTCACAGGGCTTATCTTCACAGGACGACTCTTCACAGGACTAAGGTCGTCTCGTATGTAGTTTGCCGTTCGAGGAGTCTGGGAAGCCTTCTATCGACGTGAGCCAGTCTGATGAAACACTCTCCGGCCTACCGCCTGGCGGCGACGGTACTGCATGGGTTCGATGAGTACCGTGCACGCTTCCAGCAGATCACTCAGGATGCCAGCCGCCGCTTTCGCGATGCGGCGTGGCGCGAGGCGCAGCAAGCCTCGGCGGCGCGGATCAATCTGTACGGGGAAAAAGTCCAGGACACGCTGGGGCGCTTGCAGCGTACGTTTCCCCAGGACGTGCTGGCCTATTGCGAGACCTGGCGAGAAGCCCGCGGGCACTACGCCAATTTGATCGGCCAGCGGTTGGATTACGAGCTGGCCGAGACCTTTTTCAATTCGCTGTTCTGTTCGGTGTTCGAGCATCGCCATATCCGCAACGACTGGATGTTCGTCTACAGCTCCCGTGAAGATGCCGCGCACCGTTCGGGCATCGAGCTGTGCCGCCGTCATGCGGTCAACGGCGACTGGGCCGGGGCACTGGCCTGGGCGCTGCAAGAGGCACCGCTCGAAACGCCCTTTGCCCATCTGGAACGCGATAGCCAGTTGGGGGCGGGCTTGCTGGAAGCCCAGCTGCCCGCCCGCCTCTGGCAGGCGGCGGATGCACGGGTGGAGCTGCTCAGCAGCGTTTTCTACCGTAACAAAGGGGCCTACCTGGTGGGCCGTATACTCGGCGATGGTGAGCAGGTGCCGCTGGTGCTGCCGATTCTGCATGGCGAAGGGTGCGGCGAGCAGCAGGGCGGTGACCCTTGCCTGCATTTGGATACCGTGCTCACCGAAACCGATGAAGTGTCGATCATCTTCTCGTTCACCCGCGCTTACTTTCAGGTCGATGTGCCGGTTCCCGGAGAATTCGTGGGCTACCTGAAACAGCTCATGCCCCACAAGCCGGAAGGCGAGCTGTACGCCGCCATCGGCTTTTTCAAACACGGCAAAACCGAGTTTTTTCGCGCCCTGAACCAGCAGGTGGCAAAGCGCGAAGAGCGCTTCATCATCGCCCCGGGCGTGCGGGGCATGGTAATGGCGGTGTTCGTGCTGCCCAGCTTTCGCACCGTGTTCAAGATCATCAAGGACAAGTTCGACCCGGCCAAGGAGGTCACGCCAGCCATCGTGCGAGAGAAGTATCGGCTGGTGAAGCGTCACGACCGGGTAGGACGCATGGCCGATACCCAGGAGTTTTCCAACTTCATCGTGCGCCAGGATCACTTCGCGCCGGAGTGTCTGGCCCATTTGCTGGAAGTTGCCCCTTCCACGGTATCGCTGAAAGGCGACAAGGTGATCATCAAGCACTGCTACACCGAGCGGATGATGACGCCGTTGAACCTCTATCTGGAGCAGTGCAGCGCCGATGAGCGAGTGATGGTGCTGAAGGATTACGGCAATGCCATCAAACAGATGGCAGCCGCCAATATCTTTCCGGGCGATATGTTGCTGAAGAATTTTGGCGTTACCCGTCACGGGCGGGTGATTTTTTACGACTACGACGAAGTGAGCTACCTTACGGAGTGTCGCTTTCGCCACATGCCCAAAGCCCAGCAAGGCGATAGCTACATGGATGGCGGCGCTAGCCTCTCCATCGGCCCCCACGATATCTTCCCCGAGGAGTTCGGCCCGTTCATGTTTGCCAACCCCGAACTTCGCGCGCTGTTCATGGCGCAGCACCCGGAGCTGTTCGACCCGGACTATTGGCTAGGGTTGCAGCAGGCCATTCGCAATGGGCGGGTGATCGATGTCTACCCTTACCGCAACAAGCAACGGTTCTCTGGAACCATCGGCCAACTGGTACATTAGTCATGACTCAACCTCCTCACCTGGTGGTATTGACCGGATCGGGTATTAGCGCCGAAAGCGGCATCAAGACGTTTCGGGCCAGCGACGGCCTTTGGGAAGATCACCCTGTGGAGGACGTCGCCACGCCCGAGGGCTGGCGGCGCAACCCCGAACGGGTGCTGGCCTTCTACGACCAGCGCCGTGAGCAGATCCGCCGGGCCAAACCCAATGCCGCCCACAAGGCGCTGGCCGCACTGGAGCAGGAAGGCTTTCGAGTCAGCGTGGTGACGCAGAATATCGACGACCTGCACGAGCGTGCCGGTTCGCGCCACGTGATGCACCTGCACGGCGAGATTCTCAAGGCGCGCTCATCCGTCGATGCCCGGCTGCGCTATCCGCTGCCCAAGGGAGGAATCCGCCTGGGGGAGGTGTGCGACAAGGGCAGCCAGCTGCGCCCGGACGTGGTGTGGTTCGGTGAAGCCGTGCCGCTCTTCGAAGAGGCCTGCGAGCTGGTCAGCCAGGCCGATTTCCTGCTGGTGGTGGGCACCTCGCTGGCGGTGATGCCCGCCGCGTCGCTGTTGACCTACATCGACTACGACACCCCCTGTGCACTGATAGACCCCGACGCCGATGCGCTCAGCCCGCCTGGCGTGCTGGCGATCAACACCACGGCGGGGGAAGGCGTGCCAGCGCTGGTTCACCAGTGGCGCAAGCAGGGCAACTTGATCTTGCCTTGAGTCAACGACGGGGCGGGGTGAGCGAACCGATGGATGGCAGATTACCGGCGCGCTTCCAGAAACCACGCTTTCATGACTCCGGTAATCTGGGTGATCTCGGCGTCCGTCGCGATGTAGGCGGGCATGGTGTAGAGCCAGCGGCCAATGGGGCGCAGCCACACGCCCCGTGCTCTGGCAAACGCGGCCACGCCCGTCAGCGCCTCGCTGCCATGGGCCTCGATCACCGCTGTCGCGCCCAGCACCCGGACATCCGCCACCGCCGGGTGCGCGCGCAGCGCCGCGTCTTCCAGCAGCTCGCGCTGTAGCACTTGGCTGAGCGCGGCGATTTTCTCCAGGTAATGCTCCTCTTCGAACACCTGCAGGCTCTCCAGCGCCACGCGGCAGGCCAGTGGATTGCCCATGAAGGTGGGGCCGTGCATGAAGGCGTGCTGCTGACCGTCGCCAATGAACGCCTCGTGCACCCGGTCGGTGGCCAGCGTGGCCGCATGGCCCAGATACCCGCCGGTCAGCCCCTTGGAGAGCACCATGATATCCGGCGTGACGCCCGCGTGGTCGGCGGCAAACAGCCTGCCGGTGCGGCCAAAGCCGGTGGCCACTTCGTCGAAAATCAGCAGCACGCCAAACTCGTCGCACAGCGCCCGAGCGCCGCGCAGGTAGTGCGGCGAGGTCATGTTCAGCCCACCCGCCGCTTGCAGCAGCGGCTCCATGAGCAGTGCGGCGATCTCCTGGTGGTGGCGCGACAGCACCTTTCGGAGCGCAGCGAGGTCACGCTCTACCTGGGCTGGCGTGGCATCGAACGGTGCCGTGGGGGCCGGGGCGAAGTGGTGCTGAGGCAGCAGGCTGGCGAACAGGCCGTGCATGCCCTCTTCGGGGTCGCATACCGCCATGCAGCCGGTGGTGTCGCCATGGTACGCCTTCATCAGCGAGAGCATCTTGCGCTTGCCGGGCTGGCCGATGAGCACCTGATACTGCAGCGCCATCTTCATGGCCACCTCCATGCCCACCGAACCGCTGTCGGAGAAGAACACGTGGTTCAGCCCCGGCGGGGTAATGCGCACCAGCGCCCGTGCCAGCTGGTCGGCGGGGCCGTGGGTCAGGCCCCCCAGCATCACATGGCACAGCTCGCCGGCCTGTTCGCGGATCGCGGCCACCAGGCGCGGGTGGCCGTAGCCGTGAATCATGCACCACCAGGAGCAGGTGGCATCCAGCAGGCGTTCACCGCTTTCCAGCGTAAAGTGGCTGCCGCTACCGCCCACCACTTTGGGGGCCGGTGTCTGGGTCTTGAGATGGGCGTAGGGGTGCCACACGGGGGAACTCATGGCGTTGCCTCCTGGGCCGTGGGAGTGAGCAGCGCATCCAGGAAGATAAAGCGCTGCGCGGCAGCGGCGTCTGCCTGTACCAAATAGGGAATGAGCCCTAAGCAGGGAGCGGGCAGGGCGCGTTCTAGCAGCGCCACATTGGCCGCAAAGCGTGCGCTATCGCTGGCAAAGACCGGGTCCACCACGCTTCCCACCCAGCCCGCCAGCGTCACGCCATCGGCGGCGATGGCCTCGGCGGTGAGCCGCGCATGGTTGAGGCAGCCGAGTTTCAGTCCAACGACCAGAATCACCGGCAGGTCCAGCGCACATGGCAGGTCGGAAAAATCCTCCTCCTCATTGAGCGGCACTCGCCAGCCGCCGGCGCCTTCGATCAGCGTCAGGTCGCGTGGCGTGTGGCTCAGGGTTTCGCGCAGCGCTTGAGTCACGCTGGCCACGCGCAGCACCATGCCCGCTTCCAGAGCCGCCAAATGAGGCGCAATGGCGGGGGCAAAGGCCCAGGGGTTGACCGTCGAGTAATCCACCGGCGGGAAGCTTTGCGCCTGTAGCGCCAGAGCATCGCGGTTGCGCAAGCCGCTGGGCGTGGCCTCGCTGCCGGAGGCAATCGGTTTCAACCCCAGCGTGGTGTACTGGCGCTGACGGGCAGCACACAGCAGCGCGCTGGCGGCCAGGGACTTGCCCGCATCGGTGTCGGTACCGGTGATGAAATAGGTGTTGTTCATTTCGCGCTTTCCAGGCATAGCGTCAGGCAGTGGTAGCTCACCGGCAGCCCCCGCGGCGTGCGTAGTGTTTCATAGCGCAACCGGGCATCGGTCAGTGCCTGGCGGGTGAGCTGCGCGTGGGGTCTTGCCACCTGAGCGCCCACGCCCTTGATAGAGGCCATGACGGCATTCAGGTCGGGGTAGAAAAAGCGCCGCTGCTCGCACACGTGGTGGGAAAGCCGCAAGCCGCTTCGTGCAATTGCCCGTCGCACGGTGCTGGCGTCCGGCGTTTGCAGCAGGGCCTCGGGCCGCTGCCAGGCGGTGGCCACCTCATGAAGCGTGCCGGGCAGCAGGGTGGTGATGCGCGCCTGCCCGCCAGGGGCAAGCACCCGCGCCAGCTCCTGCATGACATCCTCGATGCTTGGGCACCACTGAATCGCCAGATTGGAGAACACCAGCTCAACGCTGGCATCGTTTTGCGGCAGCGCGGCGGCGTCCCCCAGCTGCCAGCGGATGGCATCGCCATAGGTTGCCTGGGCGTGGGCGAGCATGCCCGGGGCCAGGTCGAGCCCGGTGATGGTGGCCTCCGGGTAATGGGTGGCCAGCCGCTGGGTCCAGTAGCCGGTGCCGCAGCCCAGGTCGAGCACCTGCTGGGCGCTCTTCGGCAGCGTTTGCCAGAGCGCTTCACCGATATCGCGCTGGGCGCTGGCGAGCGCGTCATAGCGCGGCGCCGCTCGGGAGAAGGCCCGAGCAACGCGGGCCTGCCAGTGGGGTACGGGGGTAGAGAGCAACGGTGAGTTCATCGCGGCACCTGTGTCGCCTGCTCGGCCACTTGAGCGGCGAGCTGGGCCGGGCGTGACAGCATCGGGCAGTGCCCGGTGTCTTCCAGCCGCAAGGCCTGTTGGCGAGTGCGGTTTGGCAGCAGCGGGTCCTGAGCGCCTGCGAGCAGGTGGATAGGACAGGGCGGTGCCACGAAGTGCGCGCGGTTGTCCAGCGTGGCCAGCCATGTCAGGCCTTGGGCCAGGGTGGCAGAGTCCGCGCAGGGCGCGTCGCCCAGCAGCCCACTGAGTTGGCGGTGAGCCTCGCGAGCGTTGGGTTCGCCCTGGCACTGCCAGCGTAGAAAGTGGCGCCATGTGGCCATGGCGTCGCGGCGAAAGGCGCGCTGAAAGCTGGCAAGCTCGTCACGGGTCACGCCGCCGTCTTCCGCGTCGTCGTAAAAACGCTGGCCAATACCCAGCAATAGCAGGGCGTGAGGGGGTGGCAAATGGTCCAGCAGTGCCGTGGCCAGCAATCCCCCCAGCGACCAGCCTACCCAGACGGCATCGCTGGGGAGTTGGCTGGCCATGCGCTCGGCCAGGGCGGCAAGGCGAGCAGGGGCGGGGAGCGCTGGTGAAACACCGTACCCTGGCCACTCGACGGTAATCGGCTCGACGGTGTTGGGCCAGTGCGCTTCCAGGGGCTGCCAGATACGGCTATCGATGCCCCAGCCAGAGAGCAGGACAAGCTTCATCGCCGCTCCTCGTGCAGGCAGATCGCGGCCACGTCCAACAGCCTGTCGATATCGCTCTGGGTATGGCGGGCGCTTAACGTGATACGCAGTCGCGCCTCGCCGTTGGGCACCGTGGGCGGGCGTATCGCGCCTACTTGAATATCGTGTTTATCGAAACGGGTGGCCCAGGCCATGGTGCGCTGCTCACTGCCCAGTAGCAGCGGCTGAATCGGCGTGTGGGAGTGGCCCAGGGGAAGCCCCAGGGCCGTGGCCTGCTGGCGAAAGTAGTCGATGTGGCGCGCAAGCCGCTGTCGGTGCTCCGGTTCCCGCTGGACGATGGTGAGCGCTTCCAGGGTGGCGGCGGCAATGCCGGGCGGTTGGGCGGTGGTGTACACATAGCTGCGGGCAAACTGAATCAAGTGCTCGATCAGTGCCGCATCCCCCGCCACGAAAGCGCCCGCGGTGCCCAGCGCTTTGCCCAGGGTGCCGACCAGAATCGGCACCTGCTGGCTATTGAAGCCTGCCACGCAGCCTGCGCCGTTTTCGCCGAGCACGCCAAGCCCGTGGGCATCGTCGATCATCAGCCAGGCGCCGTGTTGCTGGCTGAGGTGGGCGAGCTGTTCGATGTCGGCGATATCACCGTCCATGCTGAACACGCCGTCGCTCACCACCAGCTGATGGGTGGCCCGGCTGCGCGCCAGTAGACGCGCCAGGTCCTGGCCATCGCGGTGGTGGTAGCGTCGGGAGCGGGCGCCGCTCAGCGCGGCCCCGTCGAGTAGCGAGGCGTGATTGAGGCGGTCCTGAAAAATCGCGGTGTGGGAATCCGCCAGCGCTTGCAACACGCCCAGGTTCGCCATATAGCCGGTGGAGAACAGCAGCGCCCACTCGCGCCCGGTCCACTCGGCTAGCGCAGCTTCCAGGGCGTCGTGAATGCCCAGGTGGCCGCTGACCAGATGCGACGCCCCGGCCCCGGCGCCAAAGCGCTTGGCGCCTTCTGCCTGGGCGGCTTGCACCCGTGGGTCCTGGGCAAGGCCCAGGTAGTCGTTGCCGGCAAAGTCCAGCGCAGCGTGAGACGCGACTCGGCGGGAGCGCCAGCGCTGCAGGCGCTCCCGCTCGTTACGAGCGGTTGCCAAGCGCTGCTGCCACGCCTCAGACACTGGCATCCACCGCCAGCGCCGCAGCGCGTTCGGCCTGGGCATTGCGCTGAGCCTGCTGGGCCAGCCGCTCGCTATGCTGCGTGTCGTCTTCGCAGGTGTCGCGGCGCTCGGGGTGCAGGCCCAGCTTGGCAAACAGCGCGCGGTCGCGCTCTGCCTGGGGGTTGCCGGTGGTCAACAGCTTGTCGCCGTAGAAGATCGAGTTGGCACCGGCCAGAAAGGCAAGCGCCTGGGTGGATTCGCTCATCTGCTCGCGGCCTGCCGAGAGGCGCACATGGCTCTGGGGCATCATGATGCGCGCCACGGCAATGGCGCGGATGAACGTCAGCGGGTCCAGGTCCTCCGCGTTTTCCAGCGGGGTGCCCGGCACCTTTACCAGCATGTTGATCGGCACCGACTCAGGATGCGGGGAGAGCCTGGCCAGCTGTTGCAGCAGCGCGCTGCGATCCTGGGCGCCTTCGCCCATGCCGAGAATACCGCCAGAACACACCTTCATACCGGCATCGCGCACGGTGGCCAGGGTTTCCAGGCGGTCGCTGTAGGTGCGCGTGGTGATGATCTCGCCGTAGTAGTCGGGGGAGGTGTCGAGGTTGTGGTTGTAGTAGTCCAGCCCCGCAGCGGCCAGCCGGGTGGCCTGTTCACCATCGACCATGCCCAGCGTCATGCAGGTTTCGAGCCCCAGCGCTTTCACCTGGCGCACCATCTCTTCCACCGCCAGCAAATCCTTGTCTCGGGGGCTGCGCCAGGCCGCTCCCATGCAGAAGCGGCTGGCGCCTGCCTCTTTGGCGGCCTTGGCCTGGGCCACCACTTTCTCTATTTCCAGCAGCTTCTCTTTTTCCAGCTGAGTGTTGTAGTGACCCGATTGGGGGCAGTACTTGCAGTCTTCCGGGCAGGCCCCGGTCTTGATCGACAGCAGGGTAGACACCTGCACTGCGTTGGCATCGAAGTGTGCCCGATGCACCTGCTGGGCCTGAAACAGCAGGTCGTTGAAGGGCAACGCAAACAGTGCGTCGATTTCCTCGAGGTTCCAGTCATGGCGCGGAGCGGCGCTAGCCGAGTGAGAAGCCGTCGTGTGAGTGGTCACGGGTAAACCTTTTTTTAAATGAAAGTTGACAGGACTCTAGCGGTGAGATGCTGAGGGTGTCAACTTTATATAATTGGTTGGTTTACTGCGGGGCGAGGGAAGGGAACATTCGTCACGGTGCACGGCCTGCTTTATACTCTGCGCCCTTTGATCACCACTGGAGCGCAGATGCCTGACGCGACCTCGCTGCCCCCTGAGCATGACGCCTTGACCGACCGCGACCCGGCCACGGGGCACCCGCGACCGCCGCGGCGCGAATTCAAAGCGCGCGGCAGCTTCGTCAAGCGCTGCGAAGGGTGCAATCTGCCCGAGCTGAACTGCCTGTGCCCTTATCAGGTCAAGGCAGAGAGTGACGCCCAGGTGTGGCTGCTGACCCACTCCATCGAGCACTTCAAGCCGACCAATACCGGCCGCCTGATTGGCGATGTGCTGACCAACACTCGGGTATTTACCTGGTATCGCACGGCGCCGGACGAGAAGCTGGCCGCACTGCTGCAAGACCCGCGCTATGCGCCGTTCGTGATTTTTCCTGACGACCAGCCGGATTACGCGGAGCGGGTGGTGGGGCTGGAGGCCGTCCAGGCGGTCAAGCAGCAGTCGCGTATTCCAGTCTTCATCATTCTGGACGGCACCTGGCGACAGGCCCGGCGCATGTTCCGCAAGAGCCCTTACCTGGACACGCTGCCGGTGTTGCCGCTGCGCACCGAGCGCGAAACCCGCTACCGGCTACGCAAGCCCGCCTCGAAAGCCCACCTGTGCACCGCCGAGGTGGCCATCGAGCTGCTGCGTCAGAGCGGTGATGAAAATGCCGCCAGCGTGCTGGACGACTACTTCGATGTGTTCAACGACAGCTACGCCGAGAGCCGTTACTACCGCAAGATCGAGGAGCCGACGGCGGCCATGACTCGGCTGTTGGCCCGAAAGGCGGGGGATACTCCGCGCTGATCAAGGCCTGGCGCCGGGTAGCCAGCGCAACAGCACCTTGCGCACCCAGTACCAGCGGTTGATCAGCAGGGCCGTGAAAATCAGCGCGCAGCCGGTGAGCTGAAGCGCTGACATGATTTCGTTGAACCACCAGGCGGCCAGCAGCGCCGTCCAGACGGCCTCCAGCATCAGAATGACCGCTGCATGACTCGGTGTGGTCATGCCCTGCGCCTTGATTTGAAGAAAGAACCGCAGTGAGCTGGCCAGCAGCACGCTGGCCAGGAACCAGCCCAGAATTGGGGCATCGAGGGAGAGGGTCTGCTCTTCCACGACCCATGAAACAGCGGTCAACACGATGCCCACGGAAAGCAGCTGCAGCGTGGTCAACGACAGTGCAGGCACATTGCGCACCACCCGCGTATTGACGTTGATCAGCAGCGCGAAGCACAAGGCCGCGCAAAGCATCAGCAGCTGGCTGGCCTCTACCCGAAAACCGGCATTCAGCGATAACAGCGCAAAGCCTGTCAGCGCGACGGGCAGGGCTACCCAGGTGCTGGTGGCGGGACGGTCGCCAAACAGCAGGCGAGCCACCACCGGCACCAGCAGAATGCCCAAGCTGTTGATGAAGGCGCTTTCTCCCAGATGCTGGGAGTGATGCAACCCCAGCACCCAGAAGGCGATGGCCGCACTGAACAGTACGCCTACCAGCAGGCCGCGGCGAATACGCCGGGCAGGCAGATGGCGCAGTGTCGGCCAGGCGAAGCCCAGCAGAATGGTCCCCGCGAGCAGAAAGCGGGTGCCGATGAACAGCAGCGGAGGCATGCCTGCCAGCGCTTCCTTGGAAAATATCCACCCGCCTGCTGCCAGGGTGGTCACCAGCAGCAGCAAGGCATCGGCCTGCCAAGGGGCTTGCCGAATGGTGCTATGGCTCACGCGGCGCCGCCAAACAGCGCTCCGGCAATTCTGAAGCCCGCCACCCAGGTGCCAATGGCCGAGCCTGCCGTGGCGAGAATGAACACCAGCAGCGTGCGTGACACGCGGTTTTTCCACCAGCCTTTCAGTTGCGTCACGTCATGGCGCAGGGTGGAGAAATCGCGCACCTTGGGTTTGCGCATGTACAGCTCGACCCCGGCGGCCACGAAACCGGCACCAATGGTGGGGTTTAGCGAGGTCAGCGGTGCGGCAAAGAAGGTCGTGATCACGGTGAGCGGGTGTGCCAAGGCAATCAGGGTCGCCCCCCCGGATAGCAGGCCGTTGATCAAGAACCACTCCATCACCAGCTGCCAGCCCAGCTCGGTATTACGTGAAAAGCCCACCACAAAGCCGGTGAGCACCAGCGCGGTGATCAGCCAAGGCATGGCTTTCCATAGTTTGGAGGGCGGCGGAGTAGCTTCCAGCGATTCCCGCTCCTGGGTCGGGTTTGCCGGTAGCGGTGTTTCCAGGTGCTCGCCGGTGCCTTTCAGGTGGCCTGCGCCGAGCACGACCAGCACGTTCGAGTAGCGCCCGGGAGGTGCCTCTTCGGCCAGGCGTAGCGCCATGTAGCGGTCGCGTTCGCGGATCAGCGGGGTGTAGAGCGTTTCCGACTCCGCGGCGAATTCGCTGAAGGTGGCTTCCAGCATATCGCCTTCCTTGAGCTTTTCGATCTCCTCCTTGGAGACATCCTGGCGGGAGAGCACGCTGCCAATCAGTCCGGAAAACAGCGAGAAGCGCTGCCACCAGGGCACGTTGCTGTAGATGCGCTTGAGCGTGATGCCCACGTCACGATCCACCAGCAGCAGCGGTAGTTGGCGAGTACGGCATTCATCCACCGCCGCGCGCATTTCCGCCCCTGGCTGGATGCCTGACTGCTCGGCGATACGCTGCTGGAAGGCACCTAGCGCCAGGCTGGCGGCGACCATGCCGGCCTTGCCCTGCTTGAATACCTGAAACAGGTCCTGCTCGCCCATGGCATCGGGGTTGTCCATGCTGTGATGGCGGGCGTCACACAGCTCGATGGCCACCGCATCGAAATGGCCGGTAGCAATCAATTGGCGCACGTCGTCGGCGCTTTCGGCCGAGACATGGGCCGTGCCCAGCAGGGTGTAGCAGGTGTCGCCCACGGTCACGGTTTTCAGCGGGCCGCTAGTGGAGGGCAGGGGCGGCGTCGGTGGCCGCGTAGTGTCGTCGTGGGTCATTCAACAGTCTCGATATATAAGTATAAAAAGGTGAAAACGTACATAAGCCGTCAATACCGGGGCTCAGTGGTGTATCAACGCCGCCAGAAGGCCGGAGTAAAGAGCACCAGGACGGTGAAAATTTCCAGGCGCCCCATCAACATGGCCAGTACCAGAATCCATTTGGCCAGGCTGGGTAAGTCGCCATAGTGGCTGCTGGCCTCGCCCAGCGCGGGGCCCAGGTTGTTGAGCGCCGAGCCCACCGTCGACCAGGCGGTCACTTGATCCACGCCGGTGGCCATCACGCCCACCAGCATCAGGAAGAACAGCATGACATAGGCCGAAAAAAAGCCCCATACCGCCTGCGCGATGCTGTCGGGAACGCTGACCTTGCCGACCTTCACCGCAATGACCGCGTTGGGGTGAATCAGGCGCATGACTTCGCGCATGCCCTGCTTGAGAATCAGGAGGATGCGGATAACTTTCATGCCGCCAGCGGTGGAGCCCGAGCAGCCCCCTACGAAGGCGGCAATGAACAGCAGAAACGGAATTGCCCCGGGCCAGCCGGAGAAATCGGCCACGGCGAACCCCGCCGTGGTAGCCACGGAGACGACCTCGAACAGCGCATGCCGCAGGCCGGTGATGTCGTGGTAGGTGTTGGTCAGCCACAGGGTAATGACGGTAATCACGGTCAGCCCCGCCAGGAACAGCAGCAGAAACCGGGCTTCCGGGTCCTGAAAATAGTGGGTCAGGCGCTTCTCGCGCCAGGCCACGAAGTGGAGGCTGAAGCTCACCGCCGAAATCAGCATGAAACTGATGCAGATCAGCTCGATGGCGGCGCTATCGAAATAGCCGATGCTCAGGTCATGGGTCGAAAATCCGCCGATGGCGACCGTGGAAAAGCTGTGGCCCAGCGCATCGAACCAATCCATGCCCGCGATCATGTAAGCCACGAAGCAGGCAAAGGTCAAGGTGGCGTAGATATACCACAGCGCCTTGGCGGTTTCGGTGATGCGCGGCGTCAGCTTGGAGTCTTTCAGCGGCCCCGGAATTTCCGTGCGGTACAGGGCCATGCCCCCGACCCCCAGGGTCGGCAGGATGGCCACCGCCAGTACCACGATGCCCATGCCGCCCAGCCACTGCAGCTGCTGGCGGTAGTAGCGGATCGACTCGGGCAGGAAATCGATGCCGGTAATGACCGTGGCCCCGGTGGTGGTCAGGCCCGAAAAGGATTCGAAGACGGCATCGGTAATACTCAGGGAGCCCTCGCCGAACAGCATCAGCGGCAGCGAGCCAAACAGTGCCAGCACGGTCCAGAACATGGCCGCGATGATGAAACCGTCCCGAATGCGCAGCTCCTTGCGCGCCCGGCGGTTCGGCAGGTAGATCAGCAGGCCGGTGATGACGGAAATCGCAATGCCGCTCATGAACGCATGCCAAACGCCGTCGCGAAACCATAGCGACATCAGCATGGGAGGCAGCATGGTGAGGCTGAACAGCATCAACAGCAGCCCCAGGATACGTAGAATAATCCGCAGGCTCATGGCAGGGAGGGTCTCATTGCTGGCTGGTTCCTAGAAAAACGTCAATCCCACCTGGAAAAGCCGCTCGACGTCGCGGATACGCCGTTTGTCGATCACGAACAGAATCAGGTGATCACCGCTCTCCACGCGCACGTCGCCGTGGGCAATCATCACCTCTTTGCCGCGCACCACGGCGCCGATGGTGGTGCCTTCGGGAAGCTCGATCTCATCGATGGTGCGGCCCACCACCTTGGAAGAGTGCTTGTCGCCGTGGGCAATGGCCTCGATGGCTTCCGCCGCACCCCGGCGCAGGGAGTGCACGTTGACGATATCGCCCCGGCGCACGTGGGTCAGCAGGCTGCCGATGGTGGCCTGCTG
>NZ_PINZ01000030.1:0-38657 GCF_002810305.1 Halomonas sp. 141 | reverse complement strand
ATATAGTCGTGGGTGTGTTCTAGCCAAAAGGACGACAGCGCCCAAATATCCTCTAGACGCCGACCTTTATGGTCCAGGCCTTCGCCACTGTAAAAATCGATCAAGCGCGTATCGTTATCCATTAGACAGCCTCCATAGTGAGCTCTGTCGTCGCGTATAACGCCGTCTCGCGCGCATGGCGATCTGTTAAACGCTGGGTAGCCATGTTGGAGCCGTAAGCAAAATAGAGCATGGTAACCCTCCTTTGTGTAGAAACGATAAGTCGTGGCTTTTTCCGCATGCGGAAAACATGTATGTCAGAACCTGGGAGTAAAAGCTGTTCATGACGGTGCAGAGTGTTCGGTGGCGTAATGTGCCAGCATCTGTTCTGCGTTGGTTTTGATCGTTTCTTGCCACACATCAGGAGCAAGGACCTTGATATTTGGCCCCATGCCCATCAGCCACCACAGAGTTTGTTGGTCATCCGGTACATGGGCGGTTAGCCGATACCAACTGTCAGTGCCCGGCAATGCTTCTATCGACTGTTTGTCTGACAGCGGTGTTTCCTGTAATAGCCACGCTACGGATCTGGTAATGTCAGCTTCCAGAACCACATCGCTTGGCCCCTGACGGTATCCAAACGCACCGCCCTGGATGTACTCATCGATGTCAAAATCGTGCTGCGCCTGCCAGGGCTGATGACTTAATGTTGCCAGCTTCACTCGGTGAAGGGCGAACTGGCGCAGGTCCCTGAACCCGTCCACATGCGCTAACAGATAGGTGGCGCTGTGGCGGCTCACAATGCCTTGAGGATGAAGCGTCAACGCCTTTTCAGAGTGACTGGTGCGCGATAGATAAATCACGTCAACGGCTTTCTGCTCAAGGAGCGCCTGCGAAATGGTTTGCCAGGTTGCCTCGTCAATCTCAGCGGGGATCAGCGCTTTGCCATTGGGAATGGCACGTACCTTGCGTGCCCACTGACTAAGCCCATTAGTGCTCATATCGTCCAGCAGTTTCCGCGCATCGGTAAAGTGGTGCGAGAGTTGCCCGACCACCACCGGAGGAAGCAACCCTTTCAAGTACTCTTCTGCCAGAACCAGCGTCAGCGCACCAGGCACATCCAGCGCAGGTAGCTGGCACTGAAAGTCACGATCAAAATACCAGCGGTAAGGTTTCTGGCTATCGTCACAGCCAATCGGAAACTGCGTGGATAGCTTCTGGCTTAAATCCCGCTGCAGCGAACGTGTATCGATATTGAACCCGCGCTCTGCAAGCTTCTCTTTCAACACGGGGGTCGCGATACGCCCTGGTGCTCGAGGAATCAACTGCAACATGGTTAAGTAGCGAAAAAGCGTATCGCGGGGCTCAGACATAGTGACGCAAACCTTGGATGAATGCATGAAAGCGTTGAGTTTAGCGCGCCTCACAAAACGTAGCGACTTGTTCTGGCAAAGCACCTGGCTCTTTAGCGATCAGGTGGGCACGTTGTCTCCAGAGCATAAGGGTGCTGTGCGAGACTTGGGTGTCGGGTAAGGCATGCCACAAGGCGGCGGGATGTATATCCATGGAGGTTTCAACTGAAAGATTAGGGTGTCCCTCCAGCCAGCGGTAAACGCTCAATGCGTTACGCCCCACACACACGGGAAAGAGCACGGCATCCGCAGGGAAAGGAATCTCAAGTGCTAACAGCAGTGAATTCACTTCATGGTCGCAAGCAAGGTGCCAACGTTGATAGTCGGCTACGAGCGGTGCAACCAGATGGCCGGCCACGCAATGCCAAATGAGATGCGCCTGCAGGAACTGGCGGGAGGTATCAGATAACGTAGCGCTGTATTGGGGACAAAAAAAGAGAGATTTACCATCTGTGCTCGCACTATTGAGCGCGGAGTCAACCACCGGCGTGACAGTTAAAAACTGGCTTAAGTAGCCCATGATGGGCAGCTCATGTTGCCACCGTTCACGATCAGCTAACCACTTGGCTGTTTCCTGCTGAGTCGTCTTTTGAGTCGTTACACACTCGCTCATTGTCATCTTCGCGGCCACCTTCCTTGATAAGAGAAGGTGAGGCTATAGCTTGATTGCGACATTATGTGTCGCACCTTTCGAAGGTGCTGATTAGTGATGGTGCTGTCACATGAGAAAAATGTTTGAAAATAGTTCTTGATACAATAATTTATAAGCATGTTGCCGACACAAGAGTGTCAGCTGAAAAAGCAATTTTTAACTATAATGAGGAATAGGGATGAGCAATCGTCATGCCAGTCGCGCCATACTGGTGCTTGAGTCTCCATGGGCGTTATATGACAACGACGCGAACCGCAGCAGTGTGATCCCATTTGTGCAGGGCGTGGCAAAGCTGACTGGTGACACAGATGTGCATCATGCCAATTTCTACGATGAGGAAAGCTTTCGCAAAGCCCTGGAGTGTCTATGTAAAGGCGAGCTTGATAGCCGTATTGTTTACATAGCCGCCCATGGTTTGGGAAAGGAAATTGCAGGCGCCCCCATGTTGAATCTGCTATGCAGTGTAGCGAATCAATCCAAACGGCATAAGATTGACGGTGTGCTCATTGGCAGTTGTTTTGTGGGTGAGCACTCCACCACTATGGAGGTTTGTATTGAAGAGTCTCGCTTGCGCTGGTGCGTCGGGTATACCGCAGCCACGAACTGGCTGGACAGTACTCTTGTAGATTGCAAGCTGTTAGCAAAGCTGTCGGAGCTCGAAGATCAAGATTTCTTGAAAAGCGATGGGGCGGTCGAGGCCATGAGCGATGCGTTAAGCCTATTTGATCCAGACGCGAAGATTGGTGCAGATTATGATCAAAACCCAGTCGTACTACGAGACGCCATGAGTTTTGTTTTGCAGCTTCGGGGTCAGGGGCAGCGTGCTCGCAATATTACAGAGGCTGTCTGGGACGGCATTGTAAAGTAGGAGTAACACCACGCCTGTCTTGATGGCCAACTTTTCTATCTGTCAGGCGTGGGGACGCATGTCATCGCCGCATTGAAAACACCATTTGGGAGGGGCTGTGAACACCTACTTAGTGCACTTTAAAGTCACACGTGAAAACGGCCAGCTAGCTGAGCACACCCATGCCATCGAAAGGGACGAGGCCATTGAGTACGTTAGTGATATCCAGGACATTCAAGCCGAGTTGGCGACATCGCTGGGAGTGACAAGCACGATGGTGGTGTCATGGCGCTTGCTCAAAGGAATGAAACGGCCACACTAACAGGCCTGAATTCAAGCAGTATGCGTAGCACCTTCTTTGCTTAGGGGGCCTGAGTATTCTCCTAGGAACACCTGTGGCGCTGTCCGGTAACCGAGTCGTTTCCGAGAGCAGTCATTGAGCGTCCTGACTACCCTGTGTAGCTCGGCATCGATGACTTTCCAGCAGCCTGGCCTTGGTGAATGTGCTGGATCAATCCATGGGTGTTCTCGTTGCTCACGCGTAGGAAGGTCTGAATAACTCCCCGAAATCGGCGATAATACGCCCATCACAAAACCTGTAGGATTCGTTGCTGCCATGGATCAGATCACCTTCTCCGAAGCAGAGTACCAAACCAAGAAGCGCAAAACTCGCCGTGAGATTTTTCTGGAGCGCATGGACAAGCTGATTCCGTGGCAGAAGCTGGAGAAGAAGGTGGCCCGATACTACCCCAAAGGCGAGAACGGCCGGCCTCCGTATCCGCTGCCTGCCATGCTCCGTGTTCATTTTATGCAGCTGTTCTACAACCTCAGTGATCCGGCAATGGAAGATGCACTATACGAAATTCAGTCGATGCGTAGCTTCGCAGGTTTGAAGCTGGACCGCTTGCCCGACGAAACGACCATCCTCAATTTCCGGCATTTTCTGGAGCAACACGGACTCGGCAAGGCACTGTTCAAAGAGGTGAACAAACACCTGGAGAAGAATGGTCTGATGCTGCGTGAAGGCAGTATTGTTGATGCCACCATCATCTCTGCTCCGAGTTCCACCAAGAACAACAGTGGTCAGCGTGACCCGGAAATGCACCAGACCAAGAAAGGTAATCAATGGCACTTCGGCATGAAAATGCACATTGGTGTCGATGACACCCTTGGGCTGATTCATAGCATAGACACTACGGCTGCCAATGTTCACGATATTGTGCCTTCCGGCAATCTGTTACATGGCGACGAGCAGCGTGTGTTCGGGGATGCGGGGTATCTTGGCATTCAGAAACGGGACGAGCATAAGCAACGTAAAGATGTTGACTGGCACATCGCCAAGCGTCCGGGTACTCGCAAGACGCTGAGCGCCAACAATCTGAAAGCTGAGAAAATCAAAGCCAGCATTCGTACCAAAGTGGAGCACCCCTTCCGGTACATCAAGCAGGTCTTTGGTTACAGCAAAGTCCGCTATCGCGGCCTGGCCAAGAACACCAATCGTTTGTACTTGCTGGCAGCGTTCAGCAACCTGCTGATGGGCGAGAAATATCTATCGGCGTAGGGTAATTGTGCCTGTTTTGCGCCGATATGGCGGGAAATGGGCTAAAAACAGACAAATAATGAGGAAGTGCTGCCTGAAATTCACGTTTTTTGCCGGCCAATGTCTAGATTGGCGAAATGCAGCATTTATTCAGACCTTCCCTAGATTGGCGAAATGCAGCATTTATTCAGACCTTCCGAAGATTGTATGAAATTGAAACCAGCAAATTAATCATGAGGATGATCCATGTTTGATCCTAAAAAGTTTACCACCCCAACCGCCAAGCCGCTTCCCGTTGTTCTGCTTCTGGATGTCAGCTACAGCATGTCCGGAGATAAAATCGACAACCTTAACAAGGCTGTCGAGGATATGCTGGATACCTTTGCGCAGGAAGAAAAGATGGAAACGGAGATTCTTGTTTCCGTCATCACTTTCGGCGGCCAGGTAGATCTGCATGTTCCCTACACCAAGGCTTCTCAGGTGAAGTGGCATGGGCTTCAGGTAAATGGAGATACGCCCATGGGTACAGCCCTCAAAATGGCCAAGGCCATGATCGAGGACAAGGAGACCACTCCGTCCCGTGCCTACCGCCCGACGATTGTTCTTGTTTCAGACGGGCAGCCTAATGACAGCTGGGAAAAGCCGCTGGAGGACTTTATCTCCGAAGGGCGCTCTTCCAAATGTGACCGCATGGCAATGGCTATCGGACGTGATGCGGATGAGACGGTTCTGAAGCGTTTTATCGAGGGCACGCCCCATGACCTTTTCTATGCGGAAAATGCCGGGCAGCTACATGAGTTTTTCCAGCGAGTGACCATGTCGGTGACCATGCGTACCCAGTCCAAGAACCCGAACGTGGTACCGGCCCCGTCGGAGATCAAACTGGACGGTGGCAGTGTCAAGTCGGCTACAGGCGAAAAGAAGAACGCCACATCCGATGATGGGTGGGGCGAAGGATACATGTAAAAAGGAGGTAACTCATGTCTCAGGCAATTGGTGATCCTGATGAACTTGACCGTTTCGCGCAGTCTCTGACGCAGTTCATCGACACGTTGAATGAAGCGGTTAACGGTTTGAATCATAGCTTTGGTGCCCTTGGGGATACCTGGCAGGATGAAAAGCGAGCGAGTTTTGAAGAGGACTATAACGCGCTGGTGCAGCAGCTTTCTCATTTTGAGGCGAACGCATCGGAACAGGTTCCATATCTTCACGCGCTGGCTTCACGTTTAAGAGATTATTTACAGAGTTAAGGTGGGGAATGGCGTACGTATCAGTTGGACAAGTTGAGAACCTCGAGGAGGCAATAGCCGGTCTTCAGTCGGCCTATGACTCCATGGAGAGTGCCTGTCAGGCCCAGATTGCTGCGGCTGAAGCCAAGCTGGCTGAAGCACAGCAGGAGGCCGACAACAGCGCTCAACTGCTGGACGCTGCGATGGAAGCCGAGATGGAGGCCGGGCAGCAGCTGGAACAGGCTACTGAGCAGCTTGCTTCGGCCAATGAGCAGTTGAGTTCCGCTTGTTCATCTCTTTCCGCCTGCGAAGCGAGTGGCAGTTATGACGAGGACGGCAACTATGAACCGCCCAACTGTTCGTCTGAAGAAGCTGATGTAGCCGCCGCAGAATCAGCGGTCGCCGAAGCGGAATCCGCTGTTGCGGCAGCTGAGGAAGCGTTGGAAGCAGCGAAAGACCAACGCATGCAGATGGAGCAGCGAAATGAAATGGCCCGTCAGTGTCTTGATATGGCGAGTCAGCTGGCGGAAACCGTTCAGACGGAGAGTGCGACCCGGCTTGCCAGTGCGGCGACTCACCTTGAAACAGGAAAAGCCCGGCTGGAAAGCGCAAAGGCGGCTCTGAACGCCTACCTTGATACTCACCCGCCTGCAGCGGAGTTTTATTCATGGCTGAAATGGTCTCCGGACCCCGGCAAACCGATTACTCCGAAAGAGCTGCACTCGCGGCTGAATCTCTCTGTTGAACAGCAACGCTACTATTTTGAATACCTCGCCGATCGTGACCCTGCTTTCAGGGCCAAGATTGCCGACTACAGAAGCCAGCTTGAGGCCGCCAACGGTCCTGCTGAAAGGCACGCTGTGCAGCTCAAGATACGTCGAAACCTGAGCGGCTACTGTGGCGAGAAAATTGTGGAACAGGCGCTGAGTCCGCTGGGCCATAAAGCGGACACACAGGCCCGGACTACCTTTGAAGATGGCAGATTTACCAAGACAGATCTGATTATCGAGGACCTAAAAGTGCCGGTGATTCTCGGTCGTGGTGAAGGCATGAGTGCGCCTGCCGGTGGATCAATCGCCATTGAAGTGAAGTGCGGCCGGGCGTCGTACCTTTATTCTCAGAAAGACCACATGGTTTTCCAGTCCGGCGGACATCAGGAATCCAATGCGTCGATGACGGTATGTTCACGCGACATCAAGGAGTTAACTCCAGAACAGGAAGAGGAGCTGCGTGAAGCCCTTCGGAGTGCCGGATCGCCATTAATAGGCATGCTCCCAACGAAGGACGAGATTGACAAAGCCTGCTGGGACATGGTGACCGGTTCCAATGCAAATAACGGAGGAAGTCATGAAAATTAAAATCGCTCTGATACCGAGTGAACACACCAGCAAGGCTCAGGATCTTTCCACCAAGCTCCAGAACGCTATGGAAGCAGGTGAGATGAGTGCTGTTGACCAGCTCACGGAAGAATTGATCTCGCTAACGGATAGCGAGTATTCCCTGTCCTTACCGGAAGAATACTGGCACCAGCTGATTGAAAAGGTCAGAGCCTCTGATGACGATTTCAAGTCTGACTACATCATGGCCAAGCCGCAACTCGAGACGATTATTGCAGCCGGTGTGGCTGAATCATTTGCGGATGTTTCAGGGGTTATTGAGCAGGCATTAAAGGCTGATGGTGTCGTCCTCCAGCTACCATTCGGAGAGGAGGATGCCGATGTTTGATGATCTATTTAATTTGACTTCACAGCAGATGGGCAAATTTTCCGACACAGTCAGGGACCAGTTTGGTCAGTCTATCATCTCTGACGTTTTCGAGCCGCTTTTGCAGGACATCTCCGGCCTTCAGCAAATGGGAGAATTATTTCAGGCCAGAGCCGCCGAGATTGATCAGCTAACTGGAGAACTGCAATCGATAGGAAGCAGGCCATGAGTAACAGTCGGAAAAACAGGGAATCCATGCCTAAACGTCTGTTTGATGCGATTGGTGCATTGAATAATGCCGTTGCTCAAAGGGCTCAAAAGGTTGACCGCATTGAGAAAGACTACCCGGGCGAAAAACTCAAAACGGAAGCTTACAACACCAGAAAACAGCGGCTTGCCAGTGTCAATCAGGAGTTTGAGAAGGAATGGGTTTCGGCCCTGAAGCATCTTGATGAACTATGCAAAAAGGTCCGCCAGCGTCAGCCGCATCTGAATGAGTTAACAGCCGAAAATATCAACACGGGCACCCATTTCCCTGACGCTCTGGCGTTCGGGCGCATGTACCTTACCTATCAGAACTGGAAAGGTTATATCCCACGGCTGATCCCTTTTCCTTTTAAGAAATCGCTCTGGCTGCCCGACCAGACTACAGGACACCGGTTGATTCACCAGCTGATGTTAAGGCTGATGCACTGCATGCCGGTCGGCAATGTTGAAATTACCGCTGCAGATCCGCTGAGATTGGGCACTTCTCTGGCCCCGTTTCTTTCTCTGTTGAAAGTAAAACGGCTCTTTCCCGAGCAGCGATTGCTGACCCGGTCGGACGAACTGGAAAATGCTCTGGCCCGGTTAACGGATTATGTCGAGGATCTGCTTCAGAATAAATTCAAGGGAGAGATCAAGAGCTGGTCCGCCTACAACGAGGCAAACAGCAGCAATCCCATACCATATAAACTGTTGCTTATTTTCGGAGTGCCGGAACAGTTGACGGACAAAAGCCTCTGGTACCTTGGCCGTCTTCTGGAACACGGCCCTGTCTGCGGCGTGCTTCCGGTTTTGACCATTGATGAGAATCAGCTGGAGGATCGCAAGTTTACGGGGCTGCGCACCGCGATAGACAAATATTCCAAGAGAATGGATTCCATTGTTCCGGCAGAGATACTGACCAAGCATGTCTCTGAAATCAGTGTTGTGGAGGAACAGGAGTTCTGGCCCGGACGTTCTGAACTGGCGAATTTTCTGGCATCCATATCTGACCGATATGAACAGAGCTCAAAATTCAGCAAGAGCCTGACGGACCTCTGGTGCAATTCGGACTACTGGGGTCACGACGCTGTTCAGGGTGTACAGGTGCCGATCGGCTGGACTGCAGATGGCGAGATCATTCCTTTCTCTATCGGCGGGGTGAATACAGAGCATCATGTTCTTCTGGCCGGGCGTTCAGGCTCCGGAAAATCGAACCTGCTCCATGTTCTGATTCATAGCCTCTGCCACACGTATTCACCCTCGGAGTTGAATATCTACCTGCTGGATTACAAGCAGGGCACGGAATTCAGTGTTTATGCTTCGCCTCCGCTTCCTCAGGCAAAACTGGTGGCTACAGAGAGTGATCCCGAATACGGGGTAACTGTTCTGGCGCATTTGACCGAGGAGCTTGAAAAACGGGCTCAGGAGTTCAAAAGCCGGTCTGTCCGCGATTTTTATGAATACAGGGAATCTTCAGCAGCCGAGCTCCCGCGTGTCCTGCTGATTATCGATGAGTTTCAGATCCTGTTTTCTGAGGGGCGGCAAGTGGCAGAACCCGCAGAGAAAATGTTGAACCAGCTGCTGAGACAAGGACGGGCCTACGGCATACATGTGCTGCTGGCCACCCAGACACTGAAAGGAATCCAGTCTCTTTCAATGGGCCAGCTGATAAGCCAGATCGGCTGCCGGATTGCCCTTGCCTGCAGCGAGGAAGATTCCGCGATGATTCTTGGCAATAGCAACTGGGAGGCTTCCACATTGAGAAGCCCGCCGGAGGGGATCATTAACAATTCCAACGGGGCAAAATCGGCAAATCAACGGTTTCTGATTCCATTTGCCGATCGTGGGCTGTGCAAGGATCACATTACCAAGATTACTCAGATCGCAGACCAGCGTGGTTACTGCGGCTCAACAAGAATATTCAACGGTTCGCGTCTGCCGGACATGCCTGCTGCTGATTGGTTCAACTCAAAAAGCCATGAGGCGGTGCAACTGCACCTTGGTGAGCGTTTGAGTTTTGAAGCTGAGTCGCTCTCACTGACACTGGTTAACCGACCGTCATCGAATTTACTGATATCCGGCTATAACGATGCAATCCACGACGGTCTGCTCGCCTCCATCCTTCAAAGCTTGGATGCTCAGAATAGCATCGATGAAATCATCTACTTTAACGGGCGCTCCATTGTATCGGCTGGTGCTTCAAAATATCTCGATGGTTCCGGAAAAAGACCCGTTTCAAAACACGAGTGTGTTACCTCGCTAAACCTTACCGGCATCCCCGACGAATTACACAAATCCAAAAGAATCCTGATCATAGACGGCCTGGATTCTACAAAGGAATTCCACTCCGGACCGGCGAGCTTTCGACCTGTGAAGAAAGATGAGCCGCCCTCACCACAAGAGAGCATAAAGAAAATCCTGGAGGATGGCCCCCTGCATGGAACATTTGTGATCGCCTTTGCGGATAACTGGAAGCGCTGCAATTCATCATGCAAAGACCTTCTGAGCTTCTTTGAAATGCGCATCGGATTCTGCATGAATGAAGATGATGCGGGCTCATTTGTCAGTGGAGCAATTGGAAAATTTAAAGGACTCGAAACAGACAATCGCGCTGTCTTTGCCGATCGCCTGAAAAATCAGGTTAGTTGGTTCCGTCCATACATAAATAGGGAAAGTTTATGAAGAAATATTTAATGACATGGTACGGAATGACTGATTTCAGGGCCTCACTCGGACTGGAACAGACAACCGGCCCCGTTCTGGGAGCTTTGCTGGCGGAAGATTACACCGATGTGATCATCCTCGGCTTTACGCACCCGGATAAACCCGAAAACAAAGCTGATGTATTTCAGCAAAAAATTGCAGGTATTGAAGGCTCTGACCCGGCTGCTGCGAGACAGTTTGTCGACCTGTTTTCAAATACAGGGGCTGCGCACCATCATTTTAATGAATGGCTAAAGAAACAGCTTCGGGATGCAGGTAAAAAGGTCGATGTGCATTTCCACCCTGTGGAGCTGACGCATCTCAATGACACGGAGGGCATTTATGAGGCCGCGACTCATTCCCTGAATGCGGTTGCCGCATCTGAAGGTGAAAAGCTCGTTACGCTCTACCTGAGTCCGGGGACTCCGGTTATGGCTTTCGTCTGGGCTTTTGCGGCCCTGAGGCATCCGACTCTCAAAAAACGCCTTATAGCATCTTCTCAGCCCGGAAGACCTCCGGAAAGAATCGCACTGCCGAACGAGTGGCTGGAATGGCACGGAAGACAGGTTCGAACAACTGATGCGGAACCTGATCAGTATGATGCCATTTTTCACCTGTTCGGCGAACAACGGGTGCCGAACCTGCTTGGCGTGATCCAGTTTTCAAGCAGGAAACACATCTTTGTGAATTCCGCGCAGTTCCCTGCCGATGTCATGAAACAGTTTCTTGGAGAAGCTGAATACGGTGAAATTGCGGTGGACGCGTATGACCCTGAAAATGTCCGAACCACGATTCTGGATCTGATCGCGAAAATGCCTGCCGATGCGAAGATCGGCTTCAACTTAACGGGCGGAACCAAGTTGATGTATGCGGGGGCTCTTGCCGCCTGTCGCAAGGTAAATGCAACGCCATTTTATTTCAACAGCCGCAACAATCAGGTGGTTTATCTCAATGACTTTAAGACCGTTGAAACAAAACGGATTCCATCGGTAGAGACTTTTATCCAGCTCAACGGCAATAATCTGTTTATCTCGAAGGCTGGCCATTGGGCTGATATACCCGACATTGAATCTCCTGACCGGAAAAATCTGACCAATGAGCTCTGGCAGGCGCGTTCCAAAATTTCACGGCTCTATAGAGAGCTGTCCCGTTACAACGACAGCTTTCAGCCGTTTGAACTGCACAATGGGGATATCTACGCAAAACTCTCCAAGGATAAAAGTGCGAAGATAAGTGTCGGCACCAAACACTTTGAGTTTAAGGAGTGGCCTAATTTTGCTCAATATCTTTCCGGTGGATGGTTTGAAGAATACACCTTCATGAAGCTTCAACCCCTTGTTGACACCGGTTTGATCAAGGATATGCGCATCGGTCTTGAAGTGTCATTCAAAGAAGACGATGCCGACAAGAGCTCATCAAGTTTTAGCGCACAGCTGAGCAACCTATTTGGGGATACTTATCAGGAGCTTGATATTACCTTCACTGACGGGCGACGCCTCTACGTCATCGAGTGCAAAGCTGGCAATGTGAACAGCGAGCATGTCATGAAGCTCCAGAATATTGTCCGTTATTTTGGCGGAATTGAAGGCCGCGCTGTTTTAGCCTCATGTTTTTACCCGAAAAACAAAGTCGTAAGAAAGAAAATCGACGACTCAAAAAACCTGCAGTCGGTATCTGGTAACAGCCTTTTCAGGCAGCTGGAAGAAATGATTCAACCTGGAGGGCGTCATCGATGAAAGTACCCCTCTATATCATTGTTGATGTTTCCGGCAGTATGAATGAGATGGGTAAAATCCATCTTCAGCGGAATCTGTGCCGTTATGCGGCTCAGCTAAGGCTCATAGATCAGGAAAAATACTCAGGTTCAGACATCCGCTTTTATCAATGGGCGCAGAATGTTTCCGAGGTCGCTTTGCAAAGTGACGGGGATATTCCTGCCTTAAATGCTGAGGGCTCCTCGAATCTGTGTGATCTCTCTGATTTCCTCTCCCAGCATCTGAATGATGCCGGAAGCGCGAGGACTCTCATCCTGTCTGACGGGAATTTTCCTAATTCAAACATCGTAAGTTTTCAGAACCAACTGAACACATTTTCTGATCTGATCATCCGGACTGTTGCAGTCGGCGCTGACGCTGACCTGCTGAAGTTGAAGAAAATTTCCACAAATAACACTGTTTACCTTTCGGAGAACATAGCTTCATCGATTGACAGCACAATCTTTGGTTCTGATGAGCCGTTGACCGCGCCAGTATCCACAGCCGGGATTCTGGAATCCGCACCGGCTGAAACAGAAGAACAAGAGGAGGATTGGGATGCTTGATCAACTCTGGAATAGCTGGGGTGCCTCAGTAATCGGCCCCCTACATGTTAAAGCTGGGATTCCCAATCAGGATTCTTGGATGGCACGCCGGTATAAATGGGGAAATGTCGTTGTTGTATCGGACGGACTGGGCAGCAAGGCGCATTCAGATCACGGTTCAAAAGCCGCCTGTCTGGCTGTGTTTGAGGCAGCCAAGAGCTACCAGAATACCCCCGATGCCAATATCGTTGATATTTTAAGGCTGATCCATGCCAACTGGCTCGTGAAAATAGCTCCGCACTCTTCAACAGATTGTTCGGCCACATGCCTTTTCGCCATCCAGAACGAAGGGATTATCACTCTTGGCCGCCTTGGTGACGGAATGATTGCTGCCCTTAGAGAAACTGGCGAAAACCACCTTATTCTCAGTGATAACAAACAAGATTCCTTCTCAAACTATACCAGCTGCCTTCAACAGGAGTTTAAGCCAGATCAGTGGGAAACCGCGACGATTGAAAGCACGGCATGCAATGCAGTTGTGCTATGCACGGATGGCATATCCGATGACCTGTTACCTGAAAAGCAGATGACTTTTGCACAGGAACTCTACTCCACTTATGCAGACCTGGAGTCGGAGGAAAGAAAGAGGGATCTTAAACGTTGGCTCAATGAATGGCCGGTTCCGGGACACTCCGATGACAAGACGATTGCTTGTCTGTTTAAGAAAGGAGGCTCCCAATGAGTCAAAGATTCAACGAGTATGTGGATGAATATCAGAATGTACACATTCAGGACAAAGTGCTCGGGCAAGGAGGCCAAGGGGTCGTTTTCCGTACCAAGGACCCTGATCTGGCGATCAAGCTTGTTACAGATGAAAGCGGAACTCCGGTCACCGATGAGGAGTCGGTGGAACGGTATTCAAAGCGCTTTAAGCGCGTCCGGCTCCTGCCTCTGCCAGAAAACCTGAATATATCCGTACCGGCAGCTCTGCTTCAAAACAATGCCGGTTATGTGATGCAGCTTTTGAGTGAAATGGTTCCGTTCAGTCATTTCTGGCTCGATGGCAAGTCCGCAGAAAATATTGGTATAGACGATATCCCGGCATGGCTTTCGGCAATGCCGGAGAACGAAGCTAAAAAGATTGTTCATTATTATAGAACCGGTGGGCTCAGACGCAGGCTTCATGCGCTCTACAAATGCGCATCATTGCTGGCACGCCTTCACGGCAATGGCATGGTCTATGGTGACATCTCTCCCAACAATATCTTTATTTCAGAAGGGCTTGATGATTCAGCAGTCTGGCTGATTGATGCCGACAATATTCGATTTGAAATCACTGCAGGCGGAGGTGTTGTTTACACGCCAAAATACGGTGCTCCAGAATTAATGCAAGGCACAGACGGAGGAAGACCTCAAAGCGATTGCCATGCGTTTGCGGTCGTGTCTTTCTACCTTCTTTCTATGCTGCATCCATTTAATGGACAATATGTTGAAAATGGTGGTGGTGGTTGGGATTCCAGTGAAGCCGATAAAGTATTAGAGAAAGATCCCGTAATCATGGAAAGGCTAAGGGGAATAAAGGAAGCCCAAGAGTGGAGTTGGGAAGAAACATACGCATATTCAGGATACATCCCTTATGTGGATGACCCTGCCGATGATAGTAATTCCTCAACTCACTGTCTGCCCAGATCCCTTCTCCTTACAGAGAAACTCACCACGTTATTTGAGGGCACATTCGGCCCGGGCAGGACATCCCCATTGCTGCGGCCGACCATCTATCACTGGCCTGAGGCTCTCGCTCAGGCAGCGGATATGACCGTCACGTGCCCGGGCTGCTCGATGAACTATTACTATGATTTCATTCACCCGGAAACAGAGGATCACAATTGCCCTTACTGTAAAAAGCAGAGGCCGCAGGTGCTCATTCTTGAGTCTTATCGATGGAATGGACCGGACAAACCCATAAACTCACCATGCTGGCGGTATGTACGTGAGATCCCTCAGGGTACCGAACTCACGATACCAAGGCGAATTTTTGATGAGTTTGCAATGCTTGATTCGGATACAGCAGAGGTGCTCATCTCTTCGAGCAATAATGGCATTCTGATTAAAAAGTCAGACCATGGCAAAGCCGATTTGTCCGTTGCTGCTGACAGTCACCCGCAAAGTGGTTTTCAGAAGCTGTATTCACAGATGAAAATAGACCGGGTAACGCCGGATGTTCAGTTCTGGATGTTCGCACATTTGAATAGTCCTCGGCTGGTTAAATGCATGATCAGCGGAGGTGGCAAATGAAACTGAAAGACATAAATGCTGAAATTAGCTTTGAATTATGGTTGAAACCGGAGCTGTCCGTAGAGATTCCAAACATTGGTATTGGATATATCGCACCCAGCAATACCGGAAAGGCGTACAGATTAAGAATCGATGGCCAGCAGTGGAGCGTGCAGCTTCGTGATCCCTCGGCCGGAAAGGATCTGAATTTTCATCTGAAAAGAGGTTGTGCGCATCTTGCCGAGGTAATGCAGGTTGCCAAGGACGGCAGTGCGCTTGTTAAAATCATCTTTTTCAACGGTGAAATCGTTGAAATTGGCGACGTGGAGATCGGCATTGATGAGCGCATAGAATCAACGGCTAAAAGAAATGGCATTCGCTTCAATGGAGCTGAAGATCTGGGGAGCGTATTAAACGATAAATGCAAAATCAGCGTTGGCGGCGAAGATTTCTTTCTGCTCATGAGCGGCCCATCCGCCAAGGCTGACTTTGAAGCGGATATTCCTGAGGATGAAGACTCGCCCGATTCCCAAGCTGTTGTGCAGGAGAAGTACCGGGAATTCTCTATTTATGGTGAGAGGGTTCGCACTCCGGTTGAAAGGCGCAATGTCGATAAGTCAAAGGACATCTTTTTTGCGACTAAAGCGATCTTTAAGGATAACCAGAAGAGTGAAGGATCATTGCGTCTGGCAAGGGGTACTGTCCAGTTTTCTGACTATACCAAGACAGGTCGCATTAGGGCTTTAGCCGCTGGAGCGATGAGTCAACTTACCAAGGAGACCGGGAGTTACTTGAAACAGTGGGACGAGTACGGCGCAATTGAAGGTGAAATGCTGCTGGCCCGGGCCAAAGCAGTTGGCAGAATAGACTATCATGGCACTGAACAGACAACAAAAGGTGTTAAGTTCTTTGTGTTGTCTATTCCGGATCAACTTACCGAAGGTGATGAGATAGAGATCACCTCCGAGGAGCCTTTATACCTCAAGAATCCTGATCTTACATGGGAAGCCTACAGCAAGGTTCTGGAAGAAGAATTCGCAACCAAAATGGATCAGAAAAAGAACGATGCTGAAATGCCAGCTTCTGTTTATGCCCCGATCCTTAAAATTTCAAAAGCCAGCATTGAATTGGATCTGCCGTCAATTCCGTCTGGTCAAATGTTTTTGATTCTGTCCATCAATGGCGACAAGATTCAGATTGAAAGACGAATGCGGGCACGGTCAGCCATTCTGGAAGGACGCTGCGCTAACCCGCTTCTCGGCCTGCTGATTGAAGAAGGTGGAACGCTTCCGGACATACAGCGCGTCACCAAACTAAAGCCTTTGACGTCCTTTGTGAAAGAGAAGATTTTTAAGCATCCTCCCACAGACAGGCAGGTGGAGGCCATCGATGTCGCCTTGAACACCCCAGACATCGCTCTTATTCAGGGACCACCAGGTACAGGAAAAACAACTGTAGTTACAGCAATTCTTGAAAGGCTTAACGAGGAATATGACAAAACCAAGTCGATAAGAGGTCAGATACTTGTCTCCGGTTTTCAGCATGATGCCGTTGAGAATATCGTTGCAAGGTTGAGTGTTAATGCCCTTCCGGCAGTTAAGTTCGGCAGAAGGTCCGGTGACTCGGAATTTACGGAAGATGCCGTCACTGAAAAAATTAACAAATGGTGCTCCAATGTCGCCGAGAATATTCGAAACAAAAATCCTCAAATCGCTCAGACTGAGGATCAGGTAAGACTGGCAGAGCTGTTTGTCGCATATTCATTGTGTCCTTCGAAGAACAACACAGTCAGTTTAATGAAGCGTATTCTGGATTTGCCCAGAGACGTGATTTCTGAGGATATCACCAGTGAGGCTGAAGAAATCATCAATTCCCTGCAAACGGAACTGAAGCCGAATGATCTTTTCACCTTGCGGCTCGTTCGAGCCCTGCGTGTCAGTGAAGCAGCCTTTGTTGACGACGGTGCCGCAAGAGCTGTCGATTTGCTGGATAAGATCGAAGACGAACCTGCTAATCCGGATTTAAGCGTTCTTGAAAAAGCGGCCCGTTGGCGCAGCGGTAAGCCGTTGAGTTTTCTTCCAGAGCTTAGAGAACTGAAAGGCTCTCTGCTCTATAAATACCTGGCTTCTCCCGATTTCAGGACTGAAAAACCAAGAGAAGATGTTTTGAGATTGGTGGCAACGGTATCTCAGCTTCTGGAGAAAAAACTCAATTCAACCAATAAACGGGATGCAATTCTGGCTGAGTTTTTACATGAGCTTGAAGACAATCCTGATGGCGTTCGTGAGGCCATAGAGGACTACAACTTTGTGTATGCTGCAACCACTCAACAGGCGGTAGGGAAAGATATCATCCGCTCAAAGAATAAAAACGTCCGATATGATCAGCGAACAGAAATGGTTAAGTACGATACGGTGATCATAGATGAGGCCGCGAGAACCAGCCCGCGAGATCTGCTTATTCCGATGTCTCAGGCGGAAAAAAGGATAATTCTTGTCGGGGACCACAGGCAGTTGCCTCACTTGATTGATGAGGAGGTCGCGAGAGCCTTGGAAGGTGAAGATTCATCCGGTCCGTCGGTTGATGTCGATTTTGTCAAGAAAAGTATGTTTGAGTATCTATTCAACCGCCTGAAGAAACTGGAGGAGAAAGATGGCATCAAACGAACAGTGACGCTGGATGCCCAATATCGAACACATCCACTGCTGGGAGACTTTGCCAGCAATAATTTCTATCAGAAATATAACGAGGGTTACCGGTCTCCATTATCTGAGAGCCACTTTGAGCAACGCCTTCAGGGCATAGAAGAAAAAGCCGCTATCTGGATTGATGTTCCTAACAGTCAAGGGCAGGAGGCTGTCTTGCCCAGCCGAAGCAGGCAGAGAGTATCTGAGGCCAAGGTTATAGCAGAGCACGTGAACAAATGGATTGGCTCTGAAGAAGGTTCCGGGCTGAGCTTTGGTGTAATCAGTTTTTATAAGGCGCAGGTATTTGCTGTTTATGAAGCCCTGCAAAAATTCGGCATCACGGAACGGGCACAAGATGGTACATGGCAGATATGTCAGGAATACCGCTTTCTTGAGAATGGCGAAGAGCGGCTCCGCATCGGCACTGTCGATGCCTTTCAGGGGATGGAATTCGATATTGTGTTTCTTTCCATGGTGAGGTCTCAGGATATGAACGCCTTGCCGCCTCATATACGCAACGAGGAGGATTACAAAAAGAAGCAGCAAAAACTATTCGGCCATCTCATGTCGGAAAACCGCCTATGTGTGAGCATGAGTCGCCAGAAGAAGGCCTTAGCCATTGTGGGAGACGGTGTTCTTGCAAACAGCCAGATAGCTGTGGATGCAGTTCCGGCTCTGAAAAACTTTTATGATTTGTGCCATGAAAAGGGGGTGATCCTATGAGTGCGCCTTCTGCCAGAAATAAGGCAAAAGATCATCGTCCTAAAGTAATCAGTTTCCGCACAGCATTGGATGGATTGAACATCGCCGCTAGCCAAAGTGTTCTATGGCCATGTCACGCCTTCAACATCTCTATTCCGCAAAAGAAAAAGAGCGGCCTCAATGTGTTTGAAGAAACTGTCTTGAAAATAACCGAGATAGAATCCGGCGACACAGAAAAGATTGCGCTGCTCACTTGTCTGGAAAATGAACTGGTGGCCTTCATTCAGAATCGCCTCAACCAGCTCGGCCTTTTAAATGACCGCTATGAGTTGTCTGAGCATGGACAGGAGCTTCTTAACGAGTGGCAGAATAAATCAGACGGAAATCTGGAATACACCGTGGCCACAGTGTTTGTAGATCTGCTGTCTGGGAAGCTTCTTCCCTATGTCAGCACGGAGCAGCTGAGCTATAAAAAAATCACAAGGATTGGTGACAACGGATTTATTGATTTTCTAATCAATCCAACCAATGAGAAGTCGAGGGTCAGTGCAAGACAGATACGCCCTTCAAAAGACTCTTTCTGGAAAGCAGTTCCTGACTCCAACGGTATCATCAGAGCCATCAGGGAGTTTAAGAAGAAATATAAACGGCATGCCCTGTTGAACCAAGGTGTCGATCAGTACCCGCCTCCGGTGCCAATGGCTGAAGCCATATCCTTACATGAGAATCCAGAACTGGTTTACTTGCATTGCAATGTCCTTATCCAGATAGGCAATTCTGACCTTTTGGTGACGGATGGATGCGGCTTTGGCTTCTCTGAAAGCTTTGCCAATTACCTTACTTCTCAGGACTGGAAGTGGGTCATAGATTTGAAGAATAAAGGGGTTATCGACAGACTGAGTTCCGATCAAAACAATGAAGAGGTTGAGGATGAGTCTTCAGCGGCGGACGGGTTGAAGAAATATCCACGGATAGCACGCCCGCTTCGACGCGCACAGGAATATCTTTCAGACGCCGAAAAGATCGAGGTTAATTCATCCAATGATGAGCAGGAATTCGTCCGTTTGAGCGGCTTGGCGGTCGTCGCCTTTTACGAAGCCATAGAATGGGCACTGCGATTTGTTGTATCTGACAACCCTGTGATTCACTGGGAACGCTTATTCTCGTCACAGTCCTACCGGGAAAATGACAAGATACTGCGATCGTTTGCTACCAAGATTGGGTTTGATGTTTCGGACAGTGTGAAGGCCCTTCTTCAAGTGAAACCCGGCAAAATAAGAGCCGTTGACCGTGGTGTTTCCGAGATGCAGCCGCTACTGGCTCTGGCAATAGCCGGGGCGATAAATTATCCCAATCATCCGCTGAATCATCTGGCCATTGAAGACTCTGGGTGTCTCTCCTTTATAAATGCGCTGAAAGAAGTCAGGGACCCGGTATCCCATGGAAGCTCAACAGATGTTGAACTCTCACGGGAAACCCTTGAGGGCTATCGTGATAGAACCACTCGGCTCATCCAGTCGCTAATACCTGATATAACCGAAGATGCCTATACAGCCAAAACAAAGCAGGAAAGAGATATTGATCAGGTCAGATTGAAGGCCAGGATCGAACTGGACAAGTCATTGGGGCTTGGATTTGTTCAAGCTGTTTCCCCGTCGTTACGGGAAGAGCTGGTCAAAGTAACGATCTTAAGCCAGAGTAAAAAACTAAGTGAAGAGCAAAAGAAACTGTACGTTTTTACCCTTGCATCCATAATGCAACTTTCTCTTCTGGAAGTAGCCAAGGATCGGAGATCATCAGTCAAAAACGGAACAAATATGAGAGATGAGGCAATTGAAAAAGTCGTTCAATCCGGGTTTTATCCTGCACCTGATGCCATCCCTAAACAAATCAGTACGGTAAATACCAAACGACTCTATCGTGCTGTTCAGGGCTCAAGCATCACTCTGGGAGCTCACCTTCTTGGGATTTTCCTACTGGGGTCAGAAAGTGAACTGATCGAGCTCCAAAAATCAGATCCATCTTTTGTTGAATTTATTGACAAATTGCTAATGCTTAGAGGTCACAATGAACCTCTCTCTCATTACTCAAAAAATTCAATTGATGATCTAATGACCTATAAAAACCATGCATTCAAAGCAATCAAGATAATATCGGAGGTCTTCTGATGGACAACAAGAACAAGCAGAACGCCCAGTCTTCTGCGGATAATAAACAGGCAGATCAGACTGATAAAACTATGGGTGCCACAGAGGCTGGCCTCCTGAATAAACAGCAGGAACTGAAGGAATTGGAAGACTCTCTGACTCAAAAAGAAACGGTTATTGCCCAAAAGGAACAGGCGTTAAAGGCCGCTAAAGACGCGATAGCCAAAAAAGAAGCGGAGCTGAATGACAAACGTGTTCAGCTTGAAGAGATGGAGCTTCAGGCCAAAAACAACTTTCCGCAACTCTTTGAGGAAAAGTTCGCAGCAGTCAAAAAACGATTGGAACAGCGGGAAGCACAGTGCGCGGTCGAGCTGGAATCTCTTGAAGGCGAGAAGGAAAAATTGCGACAGAGAGAGGTGGCGGTACAAAAGGCTGAAATCAAAAGGGACAGTGGGTATGCAGATGATCGGGCAAAGCTTGATGACGAGCTCTTCAATCTTCGGAAAGAACAGGAAAAGGAGCTGGAGTCAAAACGGGCAAGCGCTTTGACTGCCATTGAAAAAGAACTTTCGGAGGAGAGGGCATCTAGAATAGCAACCCTGGAACAAGAGATCGCTGATCGACTGGAAGTTCATGAGGCGGCGATTCAACAGGAAAAAGATGACCTCGAACAAGAAAGAAAGGCGTTCCTGAAGGACCAGGCAGAGCTTGATGAACTTAAGGATGAACTTGAGTATCAAAAGCAGCGCCTTCAATCCCGCAAAGACAGCCTTGAGGAAAGAGAAGCCAATTTGAACTTTGAGGTGGATGCCAAGGTTGTTGAACGGAAGCAATCGTTCGAGAGTGAGAAGTCTGCGCTTAATGATGAAATTGCCCGTTTGCAAGAATCTCTCCAAACCAGCAGTGCTCTAATTTCAAACTTTGAAGAATTGAAGCATAAGCTCGGTGATGAAGACCCAGCCGCTGTTTTACTGAAACTGAAAACCTATGAAGAGGAAATTAAAAAGCTGCGCGATGACCTTGCCACACGCCCAACGCAGGAGATGCGGGAAGCTTTTGATCGCTTGAAGTCCGAACAGAGCGAACTGCAGCTGGCCTGTGAGCGACTCTCTGAAGAAAATGAGGCTCTCAGAAGTTCAGTACGCGCACAGTCGGCTCTTGAAATGCAGGTAGCGGAACTGACCGATAAAAACAAATCTCTGCTGAGGCGGTTTGAATCAGTGGATGCCGACAATAACCGATTAATGGAGGAACTTAAACGTTTACAGTCCTCGTACGAACGGGAACAGGACCGTGAGGCAAGGATTCGGGACATTGAAACTCCATACATTCAAAAGGAACTGCCTCGTGCGGTGGATAAAGTTGAAGAGCTTCAATGGCTGGACGGGATCAGTAAATCCTGCATCGATTATGGGCTGAGATTCCCACGGCGAATTTTACACGCATTCCACACTGCTCTAAAAACTTCAGAGTGGTCTCCTATGACTGTTCTGGCAGGCGTAAGCGGAACCGGAAAGTCCGAGCTGCCAAGGCTATATTCACATTTTGGCGGCATAAACTTTTTGAGTCTGTCCGTGCAACCGAACTGGGACAGTCAGGAATCCATGCTTGGTTTCTTCAACTCTATCGATAACAAGTTTGATGCCCAGCCTGTTCTGCGTTTATTGGCACAAAGTCAAAAGGCTCAAGCTGAAGGATATCCTTTCGGCCTTGAAGATGTCATGAGTCTGATTTTGATGGATGAAATGAACCTGGCCCATGTCGAACTCTATTTTGCGGAATTCTTGAGCAAGCTTGAGCTGCGGCGCGGTCGCAAAGGCAATGAGGTGCCGAGCCTTGAAGTTAAGCTGGGCGCAGGTATCCAACACTATGATCTGCCCTTGGGAAGAAATGTGCTCTGGGCAGGAACTATGAATCAGGACGAGACAACCAAATCCCTCTCAGACAAGGTCCTTGATCGAGGGATTGTAATCAACTTCCCCCGGCCGACCACCCTTGAAAGACGCCGTCAGCTGAAACCGTTGGGCGATCAAGCTCCTCTGCTGTCTCGTAAACTGTGGGAGAGTTGGTGGTGCAGAGAAAGTAAATTCAACGACGATCAGATTTTGCCATTCAAGGGGTTCATCGAAGACATGAACACCTTGCTGTCCAAGGTTGGTAGAGCTCTGGGGCACAGGGTGTGGCAGTCTATAGAGTATTACATGGCTAATTATCCAGATGTGTTGGAAGCCCAGAGAAACAACGATGACGCAAACTTGGTCAAAGCAATGAAAGTCGCCTTTGAAGACCAGCTTGTTCAGAAGGTTATGCCTAAGCTGCGCGGCATTGAAACCCGAGGCAAATCAAAATTAGACTGCCTTGATAAAATACGAACTCAACTAGTCAATGACGATTATAATATCGTAGAGGACTTCGATCTTGCTTGTGAGTTTGGCTATGGGCAGTTTATCTGGAATAGCGCTAATTATCTAAAAGATGATGCATTTTTGAATGAGAGTAATAATAACGACTCCAGAGAGTCCATAGTTGCCTCACCTGAACAATCAAATTTTCATAGTAGTTCAAAAGTGGGGGATAGTCTTATCCCTGGTGAGCTCAAAATATTTGCAAGTGATAATCAAAAGAAGCTATGGCAGCTAACCACAAACGAAATAATGAGAGCTATGTCATGTGACGTAAAAGAAGCGAAATCACTCAAGGATTTGTGTAATAAGACAAAGGAGTCATAGATAATGAAAAGAACCATTGAATTTGACTCGATTGAATCTCTTTATAGGGGGCTAAACGATAAAGATGAGGCAAAGACCCAAGCCAATTGGCTACTAATAGTTCGGAAGTGGCTGACGGAAGTCTCGGGCTTCGATCCTGTTTCAGGGCATGCCCTGCATACTGGAATTGTCGATTTTTTGAGTACCGTGGAGAGATCGGTGCAGGATGAGTCACCAGAGGGCGAGATAAAGGACCGTATCTATCGAATTGTGTCGCATTCAAAGGAATCAGTTCTGGCAATCATGGAGCATACTCGGGATAAGATATTTCGGGAACATGCCATGCTGCCAATACATGCGGCAAGAGAGGTTGACAGTAAAAGTGTGCAATGGCTCAGCCGTCAGCCGGGAAGAACACTCCGCGAGAAACTTTCCGGTAAACCTTATATGAAGGCTGTCAGGCGGAGGTCCAGTGTTGATACGGCAGAAAACCGACTATTAAAAGCTTTTCTACTGCGGCTGGAGCAGATTCTGATTGAAAGACAGTATGCTTTGTCTGCAGCGGCAGAAGAGACCTGTGAGGAACTGCTTGTTTCCCTCCAGCGCTGGCTTAGAACTGAAGATGCCGCTGAAATTGGCAATTGGGGCAATCTTCCGCCCAACAACACGCTTCTTCAGGATAAGCGTTATCGAAAAGTCTGGGATGGTTGGCTCTGGCTCCAAACCATCGACGAGCAGATCACTGGGGACAGCAAAAGAGTCCATAGCGATATTCTCAGTGTTATTTATTGGAATACCCTTTCCTTACTCAACCACAGTGGTCGTTTTCGAACCGTTCAGCAGCCGGTCGGTCTCGACTATGATAATTTTTCTATCTCCCCAGAATTGCCGGTCAGGGGATATTTATTTCCTGCTGCTGACTCAAAGATCAAAGGAAAAATCAAAAAAATAAACTATGAGAAGAAGTTTGGCTTTGTAACACAAGAAAGCGGTGTTGATTTATTTTTTCATCAAAGCAATCTTTCAAGCAAGCTCAAGCTTGATTCATTATCTACTGGAAATGAAGTTTCTTTTGTTATCGGCAGCAACCGACAGGGCGAATGTGCTGACGACATAACCCTTCCAGCAGGAATCATCCATGTCGATTTCAATTTGACAGGTGATAAATGGAAGATACAAGTCGGTGAGGATAAGTATTTATTACAGATCGTTTCCGGGAATCTTGTTATTGAGCAAGCTCAAGGCGCAAAAAATAAATTAAAAATAGAGCCAGCAACTCTCAAAGAGATACCGAAGGCGATACTGTCATTAGTCGCGGATGCCCCGTTTGAATACTCTGCGCCGACAAATATTCAAAGTGGTCCAATACGGATGGATAGCTCTGTTGTTGACCTGTGTTCTATCCGTCCGACGTTCACGAATAATACAGGCTCTCAGGCGCATCTGCCGTTCAGGTTGCTTCAGCAGCACTGGCCCTTAAATATTAATGGAGGGGTGGTAATAGACTGCGGTTACGCAAAATCAATCGCCCTGCATTCCGATATTGAAACGGTCAGCATGAGGAGCCTCTTTTCACATAGCTCAACACTGCCCGATGCCACCAAAAGCAGTGCATCGATGTTTTTTACTAAAAAGTTGAGTGACTATATCAAGGCAGACAAGCTGACCTATCTTGTCCCTGATTGGGGCAATGACTTCGATCTGGAGGGAATAAGAAAAAGCGTCAATTTTTATTTTGATGAGTCGACACCGCTTCCCAAAAGCATTGCCGCTATCTTTGCATGGCAATCATCGAAGAAATTTGTACAGGACAGAGTCCGAGAAAATGATTTTGTGCTGGTGGTTGAGTCATTTGATGGCGGCATTTCAATAACCCCAGTTCAGGCAATATACCAAAAAGAGCTGGACGAAATATTGCCTGAGACACAAGGCGTGAGCTGGGAAAGACATCCTACGGTTATTGTGCCAGACAGAAGCATTCATACTGCCATGGCCCGCAATCTTGACCGTAATGGCTGTCAGACATCTGAAGAACTCCTCCATTTGTTCGGCTTCGATGGTTTAGCCAGTGATTCCGGGGAAGTGTCCTTTGTGAACAATGATCACTGGTATCACTTACCGGGTTCTATTCGGGAGGCTCTGACTCAGGATTTAGATCTCAACATATTATCAAACGACGCTATCAGCGACTGCCTGAACTCTACAAACAGGGATTGTCGGGGAGTTGGTGTCTTTATCCTGCCTCTTGAGGATACAATCAGGAAACCAGATGTGCGAATGGATTACAAGTGGCTGGGGTCTGCATGGTCACCAATTAAAGGCTGCCAGACTTTAAACAGATGGCAGGAGGAAGTTGATGACATTGCCCTTTGGCGTGATCATCTGCCAGAGCTGTCGATCAGAATTGTACGTGATGGGCACTTTGAAAATTTCTATCTGGTAAAAGATGCGACAGTGACACCGCAACGTGGCAGAACTGTGAATATACCAGTAGAAGAGTCATTTACTCTTCCAGCCGGACAAACGCATTACAGTTTTCCTCTGCAGCAGGGAGAAGGCAATAAAGAGCTGCAGTTTGTTGCATACCTGAAATCGCCAGCATTCCCTTTGAAGAAGGCCACGGCCTGCAAGCTGAAGATGACCTACACCTATGGAGCGGATGATCCATACGAATTGAAATTCATTCCGTTGGATTCAGCGGAAGCAGGTTTTAAATCTATTCGGGTTGAATGGCGCTCAGCATCAGAGGGTGAGGCAGCCGATCTTGAGAACTTGCCGGTTCCAGATTTTCCAGCCCGTAAAAGCTGGTCCGATTTTCAGCAATTCCCGAAAGAAGATGGCAAAAGCTTCTCTGACCTTCTGGACTGGTGTTGCTCCAAAATTGCAGGCTTGAATGATCTGATCTCGTTCGATTATGAACAGGAATTTAAATCTATCCTGAATAAAAGAAAAGTCGGCTATTTGGAATGGGGAACCACTGACCGTACAGGGAAATACTATTGCCGAGTCAATGTTGATGGAGAGAGTGTGTTTTGCCACAGTTCTCAATTTATTGAGGCTGTTGATGAAAATTCCCTATATGAAGGATGCCCGGTTTATCTGGATGTTTTTACCAATGAAAAAGGTCCTTCCGGATCAAATATATCATTTTCAGAGAGCTTACCCTCACGGCTCCAGGAGAAGGCACAGGATACCATCAATCGGAAGCTTTCCAGAACCATGGAGTATGCTGAAAAAGGAATCTTCAGCCTCCGATTTCCAGCATTAACCATCTGGAATCATGGCCACTCCCTTTCAGAGTCAGATGTGCCTGACCATTTTAGAAACGCGATATTCGAAGGTACTCAAAAAATCATATCAATTATTGAGTCAGAAAATATGCCGGACACCCTTAAAGAGGAGCTTTTCTTCTTTCTATGTTGTCTACATAAGGATGCCCCCGAGATTGTTGGTTCCAGGCTCCTTGATGCTGTGAAGGATAAAAAGCTTTTGCGGAGGTACCACAAGAATATTGCTTTCGCCATCGGTAATGCCGAACTGCCATACCAACAAGAGCTCTTGGAGAATGTCATCGACCCCATTGATAATGAGGGCCTGACCAGATCCATTACCATGGAGGTTTTATCGATAGCCCTTTGGCGTTCCAAAACACTGATCAACAAATTGACTAAAGAGGAGCTCGTAGCTTTATCCAGAAACTTATATGGCTGCCTTGAGTTCGACCTCCAGAAGGTTGTTAATGATGGGAAAGGATATCAGATCGCGACTCTCTGTAAGCACTTGGAACTTCTTCTTGCACTCCTGAGAAGCCGACGGATTGAAGACGAAGAGGTCAAAATGATTTTCGCCCCAGATAATGACCTGACTAAAAAATATGTGGCATTGGTAGATGATGTTTCCAAAATAGTTATCGAAAGTGACATCGAGCTTAAGTCCCGAATCAGCCTTCAAATTGAAAAGCCTGAAATGTTCCGCAACACTCCCGATCTGTTATACGCATTGCGGATGTATCTAACGGGAGACGCTGGTGCAAGCTCGATAGGAATTACATCTGTTTCGGAGTAAGCAATGGGATGGAGTCCTCCCCACCTACTCCGGCGTCGTTGCGCCACACTAGAGCGAGAGAATGCCCGTCTTCAGCAACGGCTCTCGACCGCCGAAGACTGCCTGCCGCTCCAAAAAAAAGCCTTATCGATGCTCGATCGCCTGAACAATGGGAGCGAACCATGATCACGGTACTCGAAGAGCGCCCGGCGCACCTTCCAATGGCCATGGCCTGTCGAGCCCTGGGCATCAACCGCAGCACGGTGTACGCCTGGCGAAAGCGTCGCGATGAGCCTTCTACCGAGGCCACGACGTCACGCCGGCACTGTCCGCAGCCCAGAGCCCTGTCGGCCGAGGAGCGAGCGCAAATGCTGGAGATCGCGCATAGCGAGCCCTACCGGGATCAGCCGGTATATGAGATCTACCACGACCTGCTGCAGCAAGGGATCTATCTCGGCTCGCTCAGCACGTGGTACCGGCAGTTGCGTGCGGCCAAGGAGAGCGGTGACCGCCGTCCTCAGCGTGCGCCCCAACACCATGCCGTGCCACGTATTACGGCAAGGGCCGCCAATGAGGCCTGGACATGGGACATCAGCAAATTGTCCACGCGGCGACGCGGCGTCTACCTCAATCTCTACGTGGTGCTGGATCTCTACAGCCGCTTCATCGTGGCCTGGATGGTCTCCCACAAGGAGAATGCCGCCTTGGCTCGGCAGCTCTTCCAGGAGGCGGTGGATCGCTACGGCATCCCGCATGGCGCGCTGACGCTCCATCAGGATCGAGGCTCGCCGATGATCGCACGCAGCTACCTGGACCTCATGGGGGAGCTGGGGGTGACGTGCAGCCACAGCCGCCCGAGGGTGAGTAATGACAACCCGTTCAGCGAAAGCCAGTTCAAGACCAGCAAGTACCAGCCCGACTATCCCGGGCGCTTCGAGAGCATCGTCCATGCCCGGCAGTGGTACAGCGCCTACGTCGACTGGTACAACCTGCAGCACCATCACAGCGGGCTGGCTGGCTTCACGCCAGAGCAGGTCTTCACTGGCCGATACCGCGAGATTGCAGAGATCCGCCAGCGAGCGCTCGATGACAGCTTCGAGGCGCATCCCGAGCGGTTCATGCGCGGGCGCCCCAAAGTGGCGATGCCGCCGGCCAGCGTCTCGATCAATCCGTTACAGCCCGATGACGACGACCCGGCACCCTACAGCGTGGTGAACTTCCCGACCCTGCCGGTGGCAAGCGACACCGCGACGAAATCGACATTAATTTTTAACAAGCTGTCCGAATCAGGTTGACAGGTTCCGGGGCTGTGATTATAAATAACGTTTAAAAAAACTCGATAGCGGGAGTGAGTGTGTTTTCATGCCGAAATACAGCCGCCATTTTCGGCATATTAGCCAGTTTTTCCTGCGTTCAAAGCTATAGCCAGCCAGTTTATGCCGATAGCTTGGATGATTTTGCTGCACGGCTGTTATGTCGTGATGAAGCTGATTGTCTTTCCTCGCAAAGCGCAACACCTCTCAACCCCTTAGTCATCGAAGGCACCGTTCTGCCTGATGATGCTGCCCGTGGCGTTGATGAAGAACAGGCCTTTTTTATTCAGCAGGGCGCTTATTTGAATCAAGCGGGCGCCCTGGTATCGCTTGAAGGCAGTGCTATCGTTGTAACGCTGCCAGAGCGTGGCCAATTAAAAACAGGTAGCGGAACGACAGTGGTAACAGCGCCTCGAACAGCCCCCGTCATTATCACGATACCAAGCGAACAAAGAGAATAATGCGTCATTACTTAAAAAATGGGAGGGCTTGGCTTTGGCTGCTCTTCACACTCAATATTGCCTATTTAGCTTATGAACTAGCGTTTAACAGCCGCCTGGTAGATGCATCGGTGGCCCGCTTATCGAGCGGCGACATTAGAGCGTTAGAGCTAGAGGGACGGATACTGTCGGGTATCGGACTTAGCTTGCTGCTACTACGCCTGGTCACATTAAAAAATAAGCCAACCAAGTTGTTTATAAAGCAGGTGACGCTGGCGATTGCCATTGGCTTCCCTGTCATGTTTTTTGGCCAGCGCATCTTAGTTGATGTTTTGATTGATCGTACTTCTGCTGAGCAGCGTATGGATGCTCAGCATCTTCTGCTGATGAAACGAGGGCTTGCCACGAACTCGCTGCAATTGGAAGGCATCGCGTTTGATGAAGAGGATCTCGATTCACCTCATACGCGCAGCTTTCTTTCAGTATTAGGGCTGATGACGTTTGTCTCTCCCGCCTTTGTTGATGATCTCAAGGCAGAGGCAGAGCGTATTATCCATCAAGTAGCGACAAATGAAGCAAGTAAGGAGCTACCTGAAAGCTACCAAGGCTATGAAACGCTACAAGAGTCTACTCGTGGTGCATGGGACGCGTATAAAACGATTTCGGATAATTATTGGGCGGCCCAGCAAGAGATCTCCAGCTACGCTGAGCAAGCGTGGCTAGATGTGCAAGAAGACCTATTAAGCCAATGGCGAAATAACCAAGTAGAAGGAAGCGAAGAGGCTTTCACTCGCCAAGTGCTGACACTACAGCGCAGTTTGGCAACCTATTTTAATGCCCGACAGCAGTGTGAAAGTGGCCGTTTTAGAAATGAATGTATTGTTCGAGTTGAAGAGATTTATCGTAAAGAAGTAGTCGACAATTTAGGGCACTATATTGCCCCTACAGATTGGTGCTATGCCCCCGAAGTAGTGACCCAAAATGTCCGTCGTGGCAATCGTTTCGTTACTGAGCAGCGAACCGTTCAGCGCTGTGAAGACCTCTCTTACGAGCATTTGAATGGGAAGCTAGCCACCGTTTTAGGTGCGCCTGCTTCTTACGAACACTTCGTGGCGAGTGATGACGTTGCTGCTCAGGTAAGGCAAGCAATGCTGGCGCAGGGTATTGAGCTACCCAGTGATTGGCGCGCGAATGACCGGGAGGGATTTCTTGAGGCGATTATTGCAGAGCAGTCTCACGAGATAGGCGAGCAAGCAGATCAGTCCATGCAGCAACATTTAGGCGCATCGCTACCACTTGATTTGAATGCCGACGCTTTTATTGCCTCTCAGCCAATTCAGGATCAACTACACGAGGCGTTACAACCGCGTGATGAGCAGATGGTCATCACGTTAGACCTGACGCCAGAGCAGTTCAGAGACCAGGTGCTGTTACCGCACTATTTAGCGTATGCCGAAGCGGAGCGTCAGCGGTTATATGATGACGCTCAACTGCTCGCGAATGGTCAGCCTAGAGAAGAAGAGGGTAAACAGTACGTTCGAGCACTTATTGTGCCACCGATTGCGATGGGCTTTTCACTGTTTTTTGCGTTAGTGAATGCGATTGGTTTGGCCGCAAGTATTCCTGTTCTCATGGGTTCCAGACATCGCTGGTTACCCCACGCGATCAAAGTGGGTGGGTTGGTGATTGTTGTAACGGTGCCTATGTTGAGTAGTGCGGCGGTGACGCAAACCCCAACGTACCGTTATTTTAACGAAGAATTTCAGCGCTCAATGACCACAGGGGGCGCGTTATTTGCCACCTGGGTAATCCACACCCAGCCAGTGATCTATTCGTTAGGGCGCTTCGCTGCTTACCTTGCGCCTCCATTGGTAAGCGGGCATTCCAACGCGATAGAGCGTCTTGAAAGTGAAGCAACAACATCGGGCTCTGTTGAACAAGCTGCGGTGGAGAGCCCAGCTGAGCCATCGGCTTCTCCTTATTCTCTCTCTCCCTATTCTCCCTCTGCCGCCGAAGACAACAGCACTCATGTGGCGTTGCCAGAGAACGGGAGGCCGTTAGGTGTGATGCATCTAGACGTCTCAACGCCGCTAGAAAGCCAACTAGCCACACTGCATGAAAACATGCCCCATCACGCGGCACTTATTGATGTCCAGCAGCTCAGTGACGGCAACTGGGCGATCCATCGTTCTCCGGTGATCACTGGCGAAGGTACCTGCCTTACCAATTTCTCAAGAGCGATGGATATTAGTCGAGTAAATAGTCTTCAGTGGCGAGCCGCCAGGCATGGCGACTGTGGTAGCGACGCGATTGCGAAACGCCCCGTTAGTATTCCTCTTGCAACTGATTTTGCTCGTGTTATCCAGCGAAATGAAGTTGGCATCGCGTTATGGGTGCATTTCCAACCTACGCTCTTGGGCGAAGTTAATTGTCATGCAGTACGTCGTGAGGCCGACCAAATTGCTGATGTGCTAGGGGCCCATCGCTTTACCGCTGCCGCCAGTACGCCACAGGTACTTAGCTGTTTTGCGCGGCATGAACGTCAGTATGGCCTTGCTTATTTCGGGCCTGAGTATGGTGAGCCCCAAGCAGAAGGAGACAGCCAGCTTCGTCGTATGAGCTTGGCAGACGTTCAGCGCCTGCGTGAGCGCGCCAGGGGGGTTGGCTATCGTCCTCAAGCCTTAACGCTATCGGAAGCTGCGTTAGAGGGCATTCAAGGTGTGCTGACACCGGGAGACTGGCTAGTGGTTCATCACAGCCATACCAATACCGACGTATCCACCTTTTCACAAACTCACGAATTACGCTATGGCGTTTTTGGAGCGGGACAATTGCCCGCCAGTGCGGCGGGCCAAACGCTAGACGTGATAGTGACAAGGAACCATGAATGATCATGAAAAAAGCGCTGACATGGGCAGGAGCCATCGCGGTCGGAGTTACAACACTCTCTGCTGCGCATGCTAACGATTTGGTGGTCGAGCCCTTCGCACAATCAGCATTAACGGAAGAGCAAAAGCAAGCCTGGCACTATTACATTGCTCAGGAAAGTGCCCAATATGGTTGCCAATACGGCGATGATATTCGCTTACAGGAAGACCCCCGGGGGACCTTGCAGGCATTAGCCAATGGCGACGATATGGACCCTCTCCAGGTGACGTTACGTACTTTTCTATTTGCCGGGGAGAACGTTCAAACGCTGTTAGCGCGCAATATGGTGATCGCGAGCATGGAATGTAACCCTGTCTATTACTTTGATGGGGAGCTAATTGGCCATCCGGTACTGCCCTTTGAAGAGTATCTCGACATCTTGCTTTCTAAGTTAAGGCAAACACCAGAGTTAAGTGCGCACATGGAATTTTTGCGCGGTACCAAAGCAGCGGCGATTGATGCGCGTTGGTTCTGGGCATTTTATCTATTAGATGGCGACCACTATCGGTTACTAGGCCAGAACGTCAACACTATTCAACAAGTCGCGCGCATGTTTGTCGGCAGCTTAGGCAACGTGATGGAAGAAAACGCGTTTTGGTTGATATACGACAATGTGTTTAGCCAGGGTATCTACGTTGAAAATACCAACGAGTGCCAAGGTGAGCAGGCCGAGCCTAATGCCAACATTGTGGTTGATAAAAACATTGCCTGGGAAATGGTGGAAGCCTTTTACAGAGAAGAAGGTATTTCAAGCCGGGGCAGTTGGCGGCCAGTCGTCCAGCAAGAGGGTGATGGCTATCAATTGGCTGAATCAACCGCTATCGAAGATCCCGTTAATCCCTACTTTAACGTAACTCGCCGCGTCACTATCCGGCCACAGGAGTGCCAGTAAATGTATCTTAAGACCCTATTTGCCGCCGGGGTAATATCACTGTTTTCACTGCCCGCCAGTGCATTCGCCCAGACTGCCTGCCAGGACGATGAGCGGCTCTATTCATTTGCTGACTATATCGATGAACGGCAGGCAGGCACGTCTGAGCCTTTGCAGTTAACCGTGGCAACATTTTTAAACCTGACGCCAAATGCGAGGGAAGTGATCGGTGACAATCTACGCTTACTCGATAGTGAGTGTCGCCCGATGCAAGTCAGCCAAGGTGAGCCGCCATTTAGAATCGAAATGCCCTTCTCGACACTGTATATGGGCTTTTACGATGCTGTCCTAAGAGGGGATGAAAGAACACAGCAAATTCTGCTCAATAGCTTTCGTGCTGAGCCTGTCGATCCTATGGAGTTCATTAGTTACTTTACGGTGATTGATAGCGGCAACGAAGAGCTGATGGAGCGCTTGGCAAGAAGTGCGGGAATTAATATTCATACGGCTTCTTGTGACGCTGAAACAAAGTACCTGCACTTCGCTGATCTGTTTGTACGTTTTGGTGGAAGCGTTTACGGCGAGCATGGAAAAGCTTGGATTGTATCCGGTGGCCAACCCCAAGTTACTTCTGTTGATGCAAATTTGAGCCAGAAGTATACAAGTTTAGCTGGGAGGAGCTGTGGCGTTTCAAAAAACTCCGTGTTATCCGTAGCTGAAGCGGCGGGTGCGATCACCTTTGATTTAGGAAATAGTGCTGTTGATCATTGGTGGCATGGAAATAAATTACGTAATTTCTACACAGAAAAACATACGCAATGGCTTGAACTAGGTGCCCCCGACACCGTGCCTGCAAGTTTGTTCGATTAAATATAAATTTAAAAAAGGGAACCGAATGAAACGTACTTATAAACCACTGCTCGCAACAGTCCTAGGGTGCGCGCTTTTTTACGGCGGCACTGCGGCAGGCTCAACAGTTGATTGGACACCCCTGCTTGAGTCGTGGGAAGAGGGCTGTGGCCAGTCTGAAGAGTGGGTCGATTTACGCAGAAACCTAGTTACCTATTCAGGGGATTCGTACTACCCAGACGTTAATGAAATAGTTCTGCCTGCTACATATAAAGAAGGTCTCGGGGAGATAGATCTCTTTGAGCGGAATCCAGATTATAGCGGCTACCGTTTAGCAGCAAAAAATGGTGAGTACTATGGCCTGCCAGTTGAAAGCTTCGTTTTTTATCTTGGAAACTCAAACGGCATTAGCGTGCTTTTGGTTGAGTTTTCAGCGCCTATTGCCGACGTGCAGGAAAGGCTTTCAAGCGTTGATTATTCCCTGGTGAACCATGATAGCGGCCCCTATCAGGCGCAGTTGATTACTGACGAAGAAGCGGGAAAAGCCATGCTGATGTGCGATTTAAGTACCTAATCTAAAGTAAGTGCCTATTCAAAATTAATCGCGCATTCAGTGCCATAGCCATCGAGTAGCCGGTGTACCTCATCACAGAGGTTATCAAACGAAAGATACGCACTCAGCGGCAGCCATGCATACTTCATCTGCCGCCACAGAATCTCAATCAGATTCAGCTCCGGCGAGTAAGCCGATAAGTAGACCAGATGAACACGATGCGACATCCACTCGAGTATTTTCCGCCTGAAGGCCTTGGAGCGATGCATGCTGGCATTGTCGAGCACCACCACGGCGAAGGTGTCGGGGTCTTTCTGGGCTACAAAATGGTCAAACGCGTCGATGACCGTATCGGTGGTCACGGACTCGGTGGCGGTGTGATAGATCAGCTTCCCTGCTCGGCTGAGAAATCCCAGTACGTTCAGCCTTCGGCTATGTGAGTGGGCGGGTACTTCGTAGGGTTTACCAATGGGGCTCCACGCGTATGGCACCGACGATGATTGTGAAAAGCCTGATTCATCAAAGTAATAGAGCTCATGTTCGCCCTGGTCTTCCGTAAACGCTCCACCAACCCCACCTGTTGCGGCCTGAGTTAGACCGGTAGAGTGTCTTTCCAGCACCAGGGCAGCAGCGTGCCGAGGTCGTCATCCTCACCGAGAGTTGGCAGGGTCTCGAACACGAACTGCAGGTACTCGTAGGGTGAGAGGCCGTTGGCCTTGGCCGTCTCGATCAGGCTGTAGATGGCCGCGCTGGCCTGGGCACCGCTCGGTGTGTGGCTGAACAGCCAGTTCTTGCGGTTATGGAAACACTTCCATAACCGCAATTATCCTCAACCCTCAGTTATGGAAAGTTTCTGAGATAGTCCCTTCAAGATCGCTTTCTTACCGCTGCCTCGTGCCATTGGCAGTGATGATTTGCCTTCCATAATTACTGGTGGTGTTGTTTTAGCTCCCCCTCATCAGGAAGGAGAGCCACCATGTTTGAGTCTACTCATTCGTTGTATGCACTGGCGCATCAGTGGTTTGCCGATTCGCCGCTCAGTAATAATGAAGATGCTTATGTTCAGTTCCTAATCGAGCGCGGTTACGCGGTTGGTACGATCCAGGGATATTTCAGCAGCGTCGCGCATTTCGCCCATTGGTGCAGGACGCAACAAGTCGGTCTTGGCGATATCGATGAAGCGCTGGTTAACCGCTTTATGGATGAGCACCTGCCGGTTTGTCGATGTGCCGTCCGGTGCCGACGCGCACCTCGCGAGATGCACGCTGCGCTTGGGCATCTGTTTGCGATGCTCTGTGCTAAGGGGCATGGTATCCAGGCGGATAGTTCCCCGGTTTCCGCTCCTATCGCAACAGAACTTGAGGATTTCGACCGCCATCTTACTGAGGTACGAGGACTGGCACCAACCACGCGTTCAGTCCGGTTACGTCATTTGCGCGATTTTCTCATCTACTGTTTTAGCTCCGGGCCGGTGCACCTGAAGCGGCTCGGACTGTCGGATGTAATCCGTTTTATCGCCCATTACACGGCGGACTGGGCTCCGGCGTCGATACTTACCGCCACCACTTCGTTGCGCTGTTACTTCGCGTTCCGGGCCAGTCAGGGCGAGCAGACCTCCGCGTTGATCGCCGCTCTGCCTCGGATCGCGCAGTGGCGGCTGGCTGGACTGCCGCAGGTTCTGTCCAACGCAGAGATAGATCAGCTACTCGGTGCCTTCGATCGCTACCAGGCCACTGGCAAGCGCGATTACGCAATCGCGCGTTGCCTGCTCGATCTGGGCTTGCGTCGAACAGAAGTGGCTCGTCTGTGCTTGGACGATGTGGATTGGCGGACCGGAACACTGATCATTCGCAGTAAGGGCAAACGCACCGATGTGTTGCCTCTGCCCGATGTCACTGGGCATGCTATCGCCGAGTACTTGCTGGATGGTCGACCGAAAACCACGCGCCGAGAGCTGTTCGTTCGGCACCGGCCACCCCTCAATGCGGCAGCTGATCCGGATATCGTGCGCAACGCCATTCGTTATGCGGCGAAGCGCTGTGGACTCGAACACTGTATTCGCGGGACTCACATTCTGCGGCATACCCTGGCCGGTCGACTGGTGCAGGGCGGCGCCCGGTTCAAGGAGATTGCCGACCTGCTGCGCCATCGCAGTCTGGATACCACCACAATCTATGCCAAAGTCGATCTTGAGGCGTTGGCTCAGGTGGCTCTACCGTGGCCGGGGAGGTTGTCATGAGCACTCCTGTGACATTTACCGCTCGGGTCGACGCCTATCTGGATTACCGCCGACAGGCCGGCTTTGCATTAAAGATCGAGGGCGAACAACTGGCGCGGTTCGCGCGGTTCGCTGATCATATCTCGCCTGGGGGAGCTCTGACCATGCAGCTGGCTGAACAGTGGGCTTGCGCCTCAGGCCGACCAGGTCCGCTCACCGCTGCCCGCCGAATGGAACTCTTGCGCCCCTTCGCCCGCTATTGCCAACAGTTCGATCCGGCCACTGAGATTCCGCCCCGTGGGCGCTTTGGACCCGCTCACCGTCGTCTGACGCCACATGTTTTTACTGACGCCGAGATCCGTGCGCTGCTCGTGGCCTGTGCCGATCTACACCCGCCCGGCGGCTTGCGGGGGATCTGTTGCGCCACGCTCTTTGGACTGATTGCTTCGACGGGACTGCGGACATCGGAGGCCACCGGCTTGCAACGCCCAGATGTCGATCTCGATCGCAGTTTGCTGCATATCCAGAACACCAAGTTCGGCAAGTCACGTTGGGTACCGCTGCACTCCACCACGACACAGGCTTTGCAGCGCTACGTACAGCAACGAGATCGAGATCCTTTTGCGGCTACTACCGAGGCTTTCTTCCTCTTTGACTACGGCCGACCCGCGACCACGCAGGGCCTGGAATATGCATTCAAACTATTGCGACAATGGTTGCATTGGCGCTCCCGAGGCGGTCACCCGGCACCGCGTATTTATGATCTTCGCCACACCTTTGCCTGCCGTAACCTTGAGCGCTGGTATGCGCAGGGCCTCGACATCGACTGCCATATCCTGGCGCTATCTACCTACCTCGGTCATGCCAAGATCACCGACACTTACTGGTATCTCACCGCAACGCCCGAGTTGCTGGCCCGGGCAGCTCAACGCCTGGAACAATTTCAAGGAGGTGGCTTATGAGTACCTCGGTGCCGGTAACTTTTCCGTGCTTGCTACAGCAGTTTTTTGTGCAGCGCTTGATGCAGCAGCGCCAGGCCAGTCCGAATACCGTATCAGCCTATCGAGATACCTTTCGGTTGCTGCTGACATTTGCCCATCGGCGTCTTGGAAAACATCCCAGCGAACTTACGATGGACGATCTGAACGCCACGCTCGTTCTGGATTTCCTTCACTACCTCGAAGAGGAGCGCCACAACTCGGTTCGCAGCCGTAACGCACGATTTGCGGCGATCCGGTCGTTCATGGAGTACGTGTCCTTTCAGGAGCCTTCGGCCCTTGCCACCGCGCAGTCCGTGCTCGCCATCCCCATGAAGCGTTTTGAACAGCAACTGATTGGGTTCCTTTCGCGTGAACACATGGCAGCGATTCTTGACGCACCGGATCGCAATACCTGGACGGGACAGCGGGATCGGGTGATGTTAGCAACACTTTACAATACCGGCGCTCGCGTCTCCGAACTGATCGGAATGCGGCTAGAAGATCTGGTGCTTGGCCCCAGCGCTTCCGTGCGTATTCGCGGCAAAGGACGCAAGGAACGGTCGACACCCTTGTGGCCTGAGACGGCCGCGCAGCTTAAACGCTGGTTAAGAGCCTATCCTCGCCAGCCTGATCAACCGCTGTTTCCAAGTCGATCAGGCACCACTCTGACGCGCATAGGTGTGACTGAACGCTTGAAGCTTGCGGTCAGAGCAGTCGCTGCGCAATATCCCGAACTGGCCAAACGACGAGTATTTCCGCATCTGATTCGACATTCCATTGCCATGCATATGTTGCAAGCCGGTGTTGATATCACCGTCATTGCGCTATGGCTCGGGCATGAAAGCCCGGAGACCACTCACAAATATGTCGAAGCAGATCTGGCGATGAAGGATCGGGCATTGAAAAGCATCCAGGCGCCTTCCCAGGCATTGCCGCGGTACCAGCCATCGGACAGCGTGTTGGCGTTTTTACAGAGTCTCTAATTATGCAGGATTTATAGGGACCACCAACATTCAAGCAACACAGGGTAGATGCTGCTAAGTGCATCAACTGCCGAGCAAATCAGCATCTATCCTGACCATCTTTCAGAGCACTCAAAGACCACACCCTTCCATAACTGAGAGCCGAGGATAATTGCGGCCGACGACGAAGGGGCGAATGGCGTTCTCGGCCGGGTTGTTGTCCAGCGGGATCAACCCGTCATCGAGGAAGCGGGTCAGGCGCTGCCACTGGCCCTCCAGGTAGTGCAGCGCCTTGCCCAGTGCGCTCTTCGGCAGCACCTGGGTCAGCGACTTGTCGAGCCAGGTGCGCAGCTGGGTGATCAGCGGGCGG